>JAOZHM010000109.1 GCA_026014845.1 Candidatus Bathyarchaeota archaeon | reverse complement strand
GACATGTCTGCACAGTAGAGAGATTAGTAAAAGTGAAGGCTTCTTTTGGCTTATTTTTTGTGTTATTCTCTTTTGTGTGGTATGACGTAAGGTTTATTTATACGGATTGTTTAGTTATACTTAGGTGTTGGTATGACTGAGAGGCATCGTAGCAAGGTTGGGCAGAAGGGACAGGTTGTTGTTGCTAAGCAGCTTAGGAAAAAGCATGGAATAAAAGAGGGGGGCTTGGTTGAGCAGATTTCAACTGATGAGGGTGTTTTGCTGGTTCCAGTTTCGGTTGATGATTTGTTAGAGGAGCTTGATGCAGTAGCTGAAGAGGTGGGTGAGGCTTGGCCGAAGGATGTTTCGGCGGTTGAAGCGGTTAGGCAAGACAGGGAAAAGCAATGGTCAAGGAAGTGACATTGGATTCTTCGGTTCTTGTTTCAGCGTTTGTGAAAGGGGATAAATTTAGGGCTAAAGCGCGGCGTATAATAGAAAAGGTGTTTTCTGGAGAGTTTCGTGTGGTTACGAGTGCTATAGTGTTTGTGGAAGTTTGTGGGTCTGTCGCTAGGAGGGTTGGTGTGGATAAGGCGTTGTTGGTTAAAGACCAACTTGTTAAGTGGGATAATATGAACTTTATTGGTTGGAGCGAATTAACTGGGAAAAGAATGGGGGAAGCTGCGGAATTAGCTGTTGAATTGAAGTTGAGGGGGATGGATGCGATAGTGGTTCAGGTTGCAAAGGAGAAAAAGCGGGCTTTGATAACGTTTGATGAGGAAATGGCTGAAAAAGCAAAGGCAGCAGTCGAAGTTTTCACCCATTAAAGATTTTGGAACATGAAACTTTCATTAGTTGTTTATTTGGTATTGGAGATTTGGAGAAGTCAGTTTGTGATTATCCTGATCTTTGCTGTGTTCTAAAGTTCTATTTTCACTCTTTGCAACGTCTTTTGTTCTTGAAAATGCTTTTTTTATTCCTACATGGACTGTTAAGGCTGTAAAAATAGTTATTCCGGCTATGAGGAAGGAGGCAGCATAGGCTACTAGTTGTTTGCTCAGAGTTTTCGGATTCTGCGGGTTATCATGCTATTGCGAGAAATTTTAACCAATACGACCTACCCCCCCCCCCTATTTTTTTGTGTGATTAGTATGCCTGTGATTGTGTCTGTTAGGGCGGTTATGGCTGAGAAGATTTCGCTGTTCCATGTGTGTAGGATTGTCATGTGGGCTATTTGGAGGATTGTTAGTGTTATGGTTGTGGCTATGGTGAATTTTATGAAATTTGGTTGTACTTGATACGAATACTTTATTACTAGAACTAGATACTTTTGGGAAACAATGGCTTAGTGGTGTAGGTGACGTCACCGCACGGAGGTTTTGAGGGTGGAAAGTTTAAATCTTTTGATGAGTATTTATCTGGTAGGTCCTTTGGTGGATGTGAAAGTTAAGGTTACGAGGGAGGGAATTCTTATTCCTGAAGAGCTTTTCAGGGAGATGATGAGTGCGTATGTTAAGGTGGAGCAGATTCTGGCCACTTTAGAGACGCTTGCGGATGAAGAGGCGTTGAAAACCATTGAGGAGAGCAGAGAAGAGGTAGCTAGGGACAAGTACGTTGAATGCTCGATGGACGATTTGGAGAGAGTTCTGAAGTAGGATGTTTAGGTTATGACAGCTGTCGATCTTCATAAGTGAGTGAGCATATAAGCTGTGTTGGTAGGGTTGAAATGACCACAACCATAGTTGTGCCTGAGCACCTCAAAAATGTTCTTAGGAGGCTAGCGAAGGGGAGGAGCCTCGAGCAATGCTTAATCGAGGAGCTTAGGGGGGATTGAAAGCTAAAACAAGCTTCTATAGAAAGCTTCTGCTTGAGTATGAGGAGAAATACGGCATGGGATACGAAGAGGCAGCTAAACGCTTCGAAAAAGACGAGGTTGGAGACTCCTATGCTGAACATGAAGCGTATCTTGAGTTCCTCTTCCTTAAAGGTGTTGTCAAAGAATTAGATGAGATAGAAGAAGTGCTAAGGACGTTTGAGGAGGCATGATTAAGCGGTTTCATTTGCTTATGAATTTGACGGCTTTTATGTTTTTTAGGTGTTTGTCGCTTGTTATTATTTCGGCGTTGTAGGTTTTTGCTGTGGCTACGATTATCGAGTCGGCCATTCCCAGTTTTGTGGTTAGGCTGATGTCGGCGGCTTCTAGGGATAAGGGGCTGTTTAATTCGATGATTTTTGTTCGGGATATTTGGGCGTAGGCTTCTAATGCTTTTTGTTCGCCTTTTGTGTTTTTGATTTTTCTGTAGACTTCGTAGACGACGATGGTTGGCGTTACTGTGTTTTCGACGTTTGCTTTTTCTATGAAGGGTGCGTAGCTGTCTGCAAGTGGTCCTTCAGCGAAGTATTCGATCCAACCGTGGGAGTCTATTAGAATCAAAAGCGATCCTCTTCGTCTCTGAGCTTGTGTGTGTTTATGTTCTTTACGAAGCCTCTCATTTCTTTCATGGGTTTTTGGGGGATTAGATGGAGGACGCCGTCTTTCTCTATTACGACGATTTTTTGTCCTGGCGTGAGGTTTAGTTTTTCTCGGACGTCTCTGGGAATTACAACCTGAAATTTTGATGAGAGTGTTACGATACCCATATCGATGCCTCTATTGTTTAACGATGCAGAGTTCGATATTTAAGCCTTCTTACGCATGTCGTATGATCTCTGCGCACGATTTCTATTTTTGACATTTATATCTTGCCATTCATATTATTGTGTGGGATTGCAGTGTCAAGTAGTGCCCTAAAAGAGGTTAAGCTTGTTCGTGAAAAAGTTGAAAGATTAGCAGGGCTTGTTGAGGAGAGGCTTGTGAGGTTAGAAGAGCCGTTAAACGACAAGGTTGAGGCTAACATTTATGCGCGTGTGGCTGATTAAAGGTTCTTTAGGTACTCGATTATTTTTAGGTAGTCTTCAGCTGACACGTGCCATCCCTCGTTACGCATTTCCTTAACCTTTTCCGTTAACTCTTCTTTTTTGATCTTGCCTGTCGCAAATATTTTGCCTAGGATGTAGCCTGTTCCATGGAGTTCTATTCCCAGAAGCCTAGCAACGGATCTGGCGACTTGGTCATCGGCTATGGCTATTCCGTTCAGCTCTTTTGCCAGGCAGAGAACCTCTGCTTCTGCTTCGTGTAATGGTTGTCTTTCACTTTCTGCAGACATTTTTTTTACGAATTTGAGGTATTCTTCGTCGTTGGGGTTATGAACTTTGATTATTTCTTCTTTGAACAAGCTTTCTAAGAGTGATGCTTCTGGCGCTCCTTTCTTTTTTCCTTCTTGGACGACTTCGTTGAACACTCTTGTTGTGGTGAACTTTTCTTCGGGGATTTCTTTGAAGAATTTTGCTAAGGAAACTCGTGTCAAGTAGATTAGAGGGGTTGAGTTGAAAATTAGTGGTTTCTGCATTATTTTTCCTTCGAAGCCGCTTCAAAGTCTTTGCGGAAATCTTCATGTGTGTAGCGAAACGGAATCTTTCTCTCTTTTGTTATTTCCATTATTTCCCAGAGGGATAAATCTGCGATTTTTGCGGCTTTCCAGAGGGTTATTTTTCCGTCACGATAGAGTGTTAAGGCCTTTTCAAGTTTCCACTCGGCAATAGCCTTTGCTAAGAGTTTTCTGATTACAGTGGCGCGGTCGGTTTTTTCTTCCTTTTCGATTTCCTTTAGGTCTTTGGCTACGTCGTCTGGGATTCGTGTGGATATGACTTCTGTCATCGGGATCACTGTTTACATTTGTATGTAAACGATACATATAAATGTTTACACAGTGTTTTTAACCTCTAAAGCACATAAGTTATTGAGGAGGAGACCAGTAATATGGCAAAAAGCGAGATAGTGGCCCTTAGCACCGAAGTGGTCGACGTGGAATATGATGAAAAAGCTGATGTGCTGTACATATCATTTAGTCCAGACTCGCAGGCCGACGACTCAGAATTAACCGAGAATGATGTGGTCATCCGATATAAGAAGCGCGCGCGGGTTTCTAATCCGAATTTGCGTATGACTTCTTTTGGGGGCATTCCGTAATAGCGTCTTAATGCTTCCAGAGACCAACCTCCTAGTGATGCTACGAGTCCATAATTCCAGTTGCTTGCTCTAAGCATATGTTGCGCGAACATATGTCTCCAAAAGTGGAAAGGCATCGAAATCCTCTCAGCAATCTCTGGAATAACCTAGCGTGCGCGTGCGCGAAAGGTTTATATTACCCAATTGATTTGGGTAATTTTGTGGTTGAATTGGCTGAGACTACTTATTATAAAGATAAGGTGTATCTTCCTCGTGAGGTGCAGGAGAAGTTGGGTTTGGTTGATGGAGACAGGTTATATATCGAAGTGTTGGAGAGAGGTGTGGCGAGGCTGGTTGTGGCACATAGAAGCGGTGCGGGTAAGAGAGTTCTTGAGAGGCTGGATAATCCGCCGAATCTTGGGAAGGTAAAGGGTAAAATCACGAGGGAAGAGATCTATGAAGATATTACTTGACACGAATATTCTTGTGCATTCACATAACCGGGCGTCCCCGTATCAAAAAAGAGCTAGTGACGTTGTTAGAAAGGCTGTGCGTGGGGAAGTTAATGTTTGTATTACTCCGCAGATATTGTATGAATTCTTTGCGGTGGTTACAAACCGTAAAAGGGTTGAGTATCCCCTTTCGGTTGACGAGGCTGTGGACATATGTCTCGACCTTTGGGAATGTCGCGGAATTGAAAAAGTGAATCCGACGAGGATGGCGCCAAAGGAAGTTTTCAAGTTTGCTAAAGAATTGAAGTTGTCTAAGAGTGGAATTTTTGATTGTTTGTTAGCTGTTACGGCGAAAGAAAACGATGTGGAAACGATTTATACGGAGAACGTTGAGGACTTCAAAGCCTATGGTTTTCAAGTCTTAAACCCGTTGGTTTGAACTTGTGGGCGTGCGCGCGGGGGAATTAAATAATTGGTGTAAAATGGTTTAAATTCTCTTTCTGCCTTTTCAAGCTTGCCTTAGCCTTCTTTTTTGACTGGTTCACGAGGGTCATCCGACCAGATTCATCCCTCTTCAGAGGGGAACAAGAGATGCTTGTGGACGGAAGAGGTGTTTGCGAGGAATAGAACGTGTGGTTACTGGCCATTG
>JAOZHM010000108.1 GCA_026014845.1 Candidatus Bathyarchaeota archaeon | reverse complement strand
TGTCTGATGAGATGGTCGCCACAAGAATCCGCCAAAGTACTTTTCGGTATCTCCTGTCCAAATAATAGCCGAGACATGGTAATCTTTCTTTGACATTTCAAAACCTGAAAGTGAAGGAATATTAAAGAGGTAATTGTCTCATCGGACAGAAGCTGAATCAGAATTTCTGAAAAACCTAGGCTTCTAAGTTCGGCAGCACGACAAGAATTTCGGCTATTTTTTGATAAAGTGCCTGGTCTAATATGGGCTTTTCATCTTCCATAATTGTTGGAAGCTGCGGTATAGCGATAATATTGTTCATTATTGTTCTTGGTCCAGCGTCCCTCGGTTTTTTCAGTTCAAGAAACGCAGGTAAAAGCATGATTAAGATGAATGCGGAAACTCCTAAACTCAGGACGATAAAGGTCATTGGATTCGGATTTGGAAGCATTCTTATCTTTTAGAAAGCTTTGCTTTAGTTTATTATATAACTATTTCCATTTCCAGTGTGAACCGTTTTATCCCAGTGATTGCAGTTCTTTCCTAAGATTTTTGATATAAACAAATCTACAAGGGCCTTAGTGCATATTGGGATATTGTATAAGAAGGTGAAGATTAACAATGGAATCAGCCAGTATGCTCTGGTTCTACCATCTAGGTATGCCCCTATTCCTACTTCGAAGAATGGAGCGAAATTTCCTACAAAACTGTAGAGAGAAACCGGTATGAAAACCCAACACATGCTCAACCATTGTGAAGATCTTGTCAAAAGTAGTGGAACACCTATGACCCACGAAAATAAAACAAGGATCGGCATAAAATACACGCCCAACAAAAGCAAGCCGTCAATCTTCTCTCTAGGCCTTAGATTGCTGCTTTTCAAAACCTCTAGTGAATGCTTAAAAAAACATTGCATGTGCCCCTTAGCCCATCTGTATCTCTGTTTCCAGTAGTCCGACCAGTTTTCAACGGCCTCCTCATAACATTCTGCATCATTGACGTATCTAATCTTGTAGCCGGCAAGATAAACGCGAAAAGTTAGGTCAGTGTCCTCTGCCAAAATGGATTCATCCCACCCATTTAAAGACTTCAATAAGTCACGTCTAAATCCGCCTACGGTACCTCCGAACTGCGAAATCAATCCTAGACTGTCTCGTGCTTGTTGATCAACACGGTATCCCCCTATCCTTTCCAAAGCTACAAGCCTTGTTACGACGTTTTGCGGTTCATTCAGAACCGTAACTCTGCCCTGCACCGCTCCAACCTTTGGGTCAGTAAACTCTGCCACAAGTTTTTCTATAATGTCCCTCTGCGGGTAATAGTCCGCATCAAAGCAAAAGATAATTTCGCCTTCTGCTTGTTTCAATCCTGCGTTTAAGGCTGATGCTTTTCCCTTGCCTCCATCCATTTGGTTTCTGTGTATAACTTCGATGTAGTTATGGGGCTTTGCATATCCTTCTGCTATCTTCCTGGTGTTATCTGTTGAACCATCGTCTATGACTATTACTTGCATCTTATCTTTCGGATAAGTTAGTTTTGTCATCCCTTGGAGTATTCTTCCAATTACTCGTTCTTCGTTGTGTGCAGGTATGAGAATTGATACTGGAGGCTGATAGGCATCGCTTCTTGTGATAATAGCAGCTCTTTTACGCTTAGAGGTATGGTTAAGGACAGCTAAGGTGAAAACATAGTGGCGGACAAGGTAAGCCGCCATCAAAAATGTCAAAATCAGGAACAGCGCTTCTAAAATTTCAACTATCAAGACGATTCACCTTTACTCTTTTAGAGCTGGCCAAAACTGACAAACTTATGGACCAGAATGAAACAACCCAAATAAGGTTTAGCAGAGGATTCAAAATCATATACAATACATTTAGAAATCCTCCAAAGTAGCAAGCTGCAACATAGGAAAATGATGAGAAAACACTGTTCCAAAGCAAGCCAATCACATTGCCAATAAGCAACAGCTCTATCTTCTTTACAAATGTTCCATCCAATGGAAAAACCAGAGATACAAAGAGAAAATCAAAAATCATGAGCATGAGAGCTGCCTGATTGTTGACGAGATAGAAAGACAAGATTATGATATATGTTACAATTATTCCAGCGAAAAATCCGAGGATTGAATGTCTAATTCTTACCATTTTCTCCTTGAGCAAAGCCCTCTCCACACTTCGTTTATAGAAGTTAATTATAGAACAATCATATAGAAAATAAAAGATATAAGATTTCGGTAAACTAAGAATTAAAAGATTCATCTCAAGTCTTCATGAAGCATTTTCAGCAATCTTTAGAAGATTTTAGAACAATGTTATCCATCACCAAGCATAAAATATGAGAAACCTCCTCTCTATCCAAGTTGTTTGTGTCCAATATCAAATAGAAGGGCGTGAAATCTTCTCCTAAACTGAAACCATAAAGCTTCTTATAGATAGCTTTTGTCTTTTCCTCCTTGCTCTTTAATGCCTTTAAGGCTTCTTTAACGCTTATTCCGTCTCTTCTAGCTATTCTCTCTGCCCTCTTTTCTGGAGAAGCCTCTAGCAATATTTTGAAGCCTTCTTTAAGAAGCCACGGCATAGTCCAACTGTCTAAGACTACATTTCCTTGCTGTGCCAGTTTCAGAAGTTTTTTGTCAACAGTTTCGTCAAATCTTGGATCTTTACTTCTCCTTTCTAGAAAACGCATTCCTTCTTTGCTTTCCCACCATCCGCGTTCAAGTAGCTTGTAGCCTTCTTCTATAGCTAAAGCTTTTAGCGCGTCTCCTCCTGAATAATATTTGAACCCGTATTTTTTCGCTAGTCTTTTTGCCAACGTGCTTTTTCCGGTTCCCGCCATTCCGCAAATACAGATTACTATGGATTCTTTAACCATTATCTTGGAAAACCTCAATAAAGCTTAAAGAGTTCTTGCAGCTTGTTTTAACAGGTTTTTAAGGCATCTGGAGCATAATTGTCCCCCATAGGGACGCCAAGTTCTTCTTTTGCTTCGATTAAGCGTGCGAATTTTTGATGTTGAGAGATGTGGAATTCCAGCTAGTGGTTTACCGCAAATAGAGCAATGTGGCACGGCTGTTTTTTCTTTTTTGTAATGGATTTTGCTGGTTGCTCCTGGTGAATGTACATGTTTGCGTTTCTTACTTCGTGTGCGTAATGAAGGTCTAGGCACATCAGTCATCTCATATTATTCTGTACTCATTATGCCAAGTATACGGGAGGAGATTATTCCGGAAAACATGGAGCAGAGCATATACCACCAAATTATGTTTACTCCACCATAACCGGGAATATATGCCACGATATCCCAACCGTAGAACGGGGTTAAGAGAAACCACCAGACAAGAATATAACTGAAGGAAGCGCCAAACATGATAAATTGAGGTTTAGCCATTTTCTTTTGCATCTGCATAATCTGCGGTTCCCTTTTCTTAATTTTCTCAGTTAGTTTCTTATCTTTTGAACCTAAGGCTTTTCTTTTTTGAGCCTGGAAGTCCGCTATTTCTTTTCGAATGACTTTGTATCGCTTCCAGCCGATAATTCGGGTAATCAAAATTCGGTTAATAGAAGAGTTGGCAAATGAAATGGAGACAGCAATTAACATTAGTGCAACTGTGGCCCCAGGTGGTCCTTGAGTTAAAAGCCATTCCATCAACTATATTCCCTCTTCTCCATAACAGTTTTTGATGTCTCTAATGCAGTTTCTTCTTGTTTTCCCTCAACATTAATAACTATTTTCATTGGTACATCTATTAAAACAGCGATGCCCATGACTATAATTGTTTTGTTCACGATTTTAGCCTCCGAATATCTTTCTGAAAGCGGGATACATTTCAGCGGCTTTTTCCCGCATTAATATCTCATAGTACTGATAAATTATCCCGACAGAAAGCAGGATGCCCATTCCTGAACCGAAAACCCCAAAGAAATCTGAGACGCCAGCAACCAACCCCACAACTATCCCGCCAAGAACTGTTACTGCAGGAATGTAACGTTTAAGAACGGATTCAACAGCCCTTCCAGATCGCCTATACCCCGGAATCTGCATACCCGCACCTACGAGTTGTCTGGCTACCGTTGACGCGCCTAGACCGCCAACCTCAAGCCATGTAAGCGAAAAAACAACACAAAAAGCAACAAGAATCCCAAGATAGACAAAAGCCTTCAAGGGATCTTCCATGACACCTGTGAGACTGCGTGGCGAAAGCACATAATACACAAGCCCTCCTACGGGTTGAAGGCCTGCTTCCCCTCCTCCTTCAGGTGTAATCCATTTAAACTGCCCTAAAAGGTCGAGCCAGAAGTTTCGTCCGGGCGTAGGCTGACCATTCACGCTCCAGAAAATCTGTGAAAAGAAATATACATTAGCGAAAAGAGCAGATGCAAAAATCACTGGAAGGTTAGATACATATAAAAGTTTTATCGGATATCGACTGCGGAAACCTCTGTAACCAGCATATGACAACGGCAATTCGACTCTCACTCCCTCAAGGTACATGATTACTAGAAAAGTGGCGATTGTAGCTATGAATCCAATTAGGGATGGATATGCACCCCTTCCAAAAATCCATGATATCAGCTCGTTATTAGCTAACGCCGTTGAGAGACTCCCAACAAATAGGCCAGTTCCCGGAGAAAAACATTGCCAGAAAACTGTCTGCGCAACACCACCCATAATGAACAAGCTTATCCCGCTGCCGAACCCCCAGCCCTTTTGCACAAGCTCATCCATCAACAGTACGA
>JAOZHM010000107.1 GCA_026014845.1 Candidatus Bathyarchaeota archaeon | reverse complement strand
TATCCTCTCAACAGTGAAGCCTAGCGTCGCGCGCGCGAGGAGAATTATGGTCGTTACTGGTGGCCAGTAGAATATCCAGAAGAAACCTCAAAAGACCCTTTCAAGAATCTGATAATTACTGTTCTCTCTCAAAATACGAGCGAGATTAACTGCGTGAGAGCGTATAAGGGACTGGCTGAAAAAAATAGGGGGGGTAGGTCGTATTGGTCAAAATTTCACGCAATAAAAAGATCCTCTCACGCACGGCGAAGCTTAAATCAGGTTCAACAATCTATTTAGAAGCCCTTTCCGTCCACTATTTCATAGGAATCAGCATTTTAGTTTTCTCATCTGTAGTCAAAGCCGCCTGCTAAAGTGCTGGGACGTGCAATTTTTATATGAAGGTGTGCAAAAATACAGTGCAGAGTTCTTAAGGATTAGGTGGAAGCATAGATGAGAAAAACCATATTCAAAAAACTTGAGGCTCAGGGATTAATAACGAATTATAATCGTTTCAGAAAGAACTTGCCTCCAAAACTTCCTAAAAAAGTTTTCATCTGGGATGAAACCCTAAGAGAAGGTGAACAAACTCCAACAGTTTTTCTAACATACGTTGAGAAGGTTAAACTTGCTAAAATAATGGATGAGATAGGCGTATTCATAATAAACGTTGGTTTTCCCGGGTTCTCTGAAGAGGATAAGAAAAACGTTAGAAGAATTTCAAACGAGAACTTTAGACAGGCAATCATAGCTGCTTCAGCACGCATAATTAGAAGTGACATAGATGCCTGCTTGGGATGTGGCATAAGGGAAATTTCAGTTTTTACTCCTTTTAATGAGTTGAACCTGCAATACATGTTGAAAATGGGTAAGGAAGAGGTTTTAGAAAAAACCGTTGACTGCATCGAATACGCTAAAAAACATGGCATGACTGTGAGCTTTGTTCTTGAGGATGCTTCCAGAACGCCTCTTCAGGAAATTCTGCAGATTTTTGAGGCAGCGGTAAATGCTGGAGCAGACCGTTTAGTAATTGCAGACACCGTTGGTTTCTTAAGACCTTTGTCAATGCATTATCTTATTTCCCATGTTAGAAAGGGACTCTCTCAGCTGGTTAACAAGGCTGTTCCATTCGCTATTAGATGTAACAACGACTTTGGCATGGCGACGGCAAACACGCTGGCAGCTATAGAGGAAGGTGTGAGTTATGCGCAGACGTGCGTGGCTGGATTTGGTGAAAGGGCGGGTCTTACGCCCATGGAAGAGGTTGTTGTAGCCTTAGAATTGCTTTACAACGTAGATACAGGTGTGAATGCGAAAAAACTTTATAGGCTCAGCCAACAGGCTGAGAAAAGCTTCGCGTTGCCCATACAATTTCACAAGCCAATAGTGGGTGAAAACGTTTTTTCGCATGCTTCGGACAAGCATATCCACGGGATGTTGGCTCATCCCCTCATTTATGAACCCTTCCCGCCGAAGATGATTGGAAGAGAAACAATGTTTTTTCTGGGCAAACAGACGGGGAAGTATCTGGTTGAGAATCGTTTGGAACTGGCGGGGATTAAGGCAACTTCGGGTCAGGTGGATGAGATAGTTAGGAGGATAAGGAGGAGGCAGGAAAACTTGGACAAGGGTGAAATGCTAATGACGTTTTATCAGATTAAGAAGTTGCTGAGGGAAATGCGGAAGGGCTTAACAGAAGAGGACTTCTGGAAAATCGTTGAACAAGTCACAAGGCAAAAGCCTGAGCGTATGTCACACCTCAGAAAATAATTGGATAGGAACTATCATAAACCTTATTTTAGCTGTAGCGTTTTAAATCCAGTCTAAGAGATGGGTGAGAAGGATGAGGAAACCGCTTTGGGTGCCTTCTGAAGAACGGGTGAAACAGGCTAATATAACTCGGTTCATGAAATTTGTCAATGAAAGACATGGTTTTGAGTTTGACTCTTATGATCAGTTGTATAAATGGTCGATTGGAAATATACCTGAGTTTTGGGAGGCTATGTGGGATTTCGGGGATGTAAAGGCTTCTCGTGGTTATGATGTGGTAGTTGATGATTCGGGTAAGTTTCCTGGGGCGAGGTGGTTTGTTGGTGCCAAGTTGAATTTTGCTGAGAATCTTTTGAGATTTAGAGATGCCAATTTGGCTTTTGTTTTCAGAGGGGAGACTCTGAAGTCGGCTAGTATGACGTATGTGGAGCTGTATAGTGCTGTCGCGTGTTTGGCTAAGTCGCTGCGCAGGTCAGGGTTTGTTTCTGGGGATCGTGTGGCTGCTTATATGCCTAATCTCATCGAGACGGCTGTCGCTATGCTTGCTGCTACGAGTATTGGGGCTGTCTGGTCTTCTTGTGGCACTGAGCTGGGTCCTGGAGCGGTTGTGGACCGTCTTAGTCAAATCGAACCTAAAGTCTTGTTCACAGTTGCGGGTTATCCCTACAAAGGGAAGGTTTTTGATGTTTTGTCGCGATTGGAGAAAATTGCCAAGGGTGTTCCTTCTCTGGAAAAAATCGTTGTACTTCCTTACGTGGCTGAAAAACCTGACATTAGCCGTGTTCCCAACTCTGTGTTTTACGATGACTTCCTGTCTCAAGAAAGCTCTGCAGACATTCAATTTGAACAGTTGCCTTCTGATCATCCCGTGTTCATTATGTTTTCTTCCGGGACGACGGGTAAGCCGAAGTGTATGGTTCAGGGAGCCTGTGGAATTCTCATTAATCATTTGAAAGAGTTGATACTGCACACTGATTTGAAGCGTGAGGACAGGATTTTTTATATCTCGAGTCCTAGTTGGATGATGTGGAATTGGTTGCTGAGCTCTCTAGCTGTAGGAGCCACTGTGGTTTTGTATGATGGTAATCCTCTTTATCCTGATTGGGGTGTCTTGTGGAAGTTTGTTGAGGACGTGAAGATAACGATTTTTGGTTGCAGCGCAAGCTACATTAATTATCTCAAAAGTGTGGGGGCTAAGCCTCGAGAGATGTATGATTTGTCTTCTTTGCGGGAGATTAGTCAGACTGGTTCAGCTCTTTCTAGTGAAGGCTTTGAGTATGTTTATCAGGCGATTAAGCGGGATTTGCATTTTAATTCTATTTCTGGGGGTACGGACATTAATGGTTGTTTTGCTATTGGTTCGCCTGTTCAGCCTGTTTATGCTGGTGAGTTGCAGAGTCCAGCTTTGGGGATGAAGGTGAAGGCTTATGATGCTTCTGGTAATGCTGTGGTTGACAGGCAGGGGGAGCTTGTTTGTGAAGCTCCTGCGCCTTCCATGCCTATTTACTTCTGGAACGACCCCGATGGTAAACGGTACCGGGATGCTTACTTCAGTGTTTATCCGAATGTTTGGCGGCACGGCGACTGGATTCTGATTCACGGCGACACAGGTGGAATAACGTTTCTGGGGCGGTCTGATTTTACGTTGAAGCCTTCAGGGGTGCGGATAGGCCCAGCTGAGATTTATAATGTTGTGGAAAGGTTTGAGGAAGTTGCCGACAGTCTAGCTGCGGGGCAGGATTGGAAAGGGGATCAGCGTGTCATCCTTTTTGTCAAACTTGCCAGTGGATTTCAATTAACAGAGGAATTAAAGAAGAAGATTAAGAGAGCCTTACGCACCGAGGCTTCTCCTAGGCATGTCCCAGCCTTAATCATTGAGGCGCCGGATATTCCTTACACTTTTAGCATGAAGAAGGTTGAAAGTGCAGTCGTAAACATACTAAACGGCAGACCAGTAACAAACAGAGACGCCTTGATTAATCC
>JAOZHM010000106.1 GCA_026014845.1 Candidatus Bathyarchaeota archaeon | reverse complement strand
TTATTGCTGTTTGTCTGACTGTAGATGTTCCGAGTGTAGAGTTTTGAGACATTTCTTCTCCTCTCTCATTAGGCTGGCTGCCGCCCAACGACCAGGCTCACCTGCCGTTATGGAGCGAAGCGGAATAGCGGTCAGGTGCAGCGATTTATTCGCTGTTTTTTAGTGCCTTAATTGGTCTATTTCTTTAATGATTTTGTCAATCACATCTGTATTGTATATTTTTTTCTTTTTCCCTGAACCTTTGACGGAATAAATGAAAAACACATTGCCCCCAAAATCATTTTTAAATCGCTCATGATTTTTTCGATGCATTTCTACCTATTGATACTGATTGATAGATTACCCAGAAGAAATTGGTTTAATCTGGATACCTATATAACTACCATTCACTTTTATATAAAAATCAACCCCATATGTTCTATCCCATTCATCTGGTGCTGGTTCTATCTTGCAATTGACAATTGATTCAAGCTGACCATAAATAGCATCAATCTCTGCCTTATATCCTTCGTAAGTTCTATTGAGAACTAAATTATAAGCGTAATCAATACATTCATCCACAGTGATTGATTCTAACTCGTTTTGAACAACCTCGGAAATCTTTATATATAGAGTCTGACCCAAACCAGTTATGTAGTCTCTTGTAATTCTGATGCCATCTTTCTTCTTTTGTTTTGCATTATTGAAATAGAAGTCTTCCCATTCTTCACAAAAGTCTTTGGAGCACAAGTTCTTATCAATTTAGATGTTGGCCCAACACTGTATGTCTTGTTCAAGCCCCACCTGTTCATTCCGTAGTTTAATAGAGTTTCCCTCTTGAATTTCAAATTACGACCTTCAGAGCCGATAATCCATTCTTTATTCATGATTTCCTCAAATTCAAAAATTTATTTTTGTGTTTATATTCTCCCTGCTCATCAACAAAGACAAGACCTTTTTTTATCAAGTGGACATTCAAAAATGTTTTGTTTTTAAGGTATAAATAACAAAACAGATTGTTGTCTTCATCATATTTTATCTTATCGAATTTCATATATACTTTTTGGTTTTTTGTTTTTATTTTCAGGAATTCAATCGCTTCTCCGTTTGCTGTTACATCCTCCTTTATGCCAATTAAGTGAATCGTCAAGCCATTGCTCAACTTGATATATTCTGGGCTGATAATCTCTTTAACAGAATAATATTCTTCTCTATTCGGAGCATTTTTATCTATCTTTGAACCAAACTGCAATTCCTTAGGATCAATCTTTTTGTCAAAAGCATGAAAATCTTTAAAAACATATGGTAGCTTACAGATCGCTTTGTTAAAATCAACATCAATTCTCTCCTGTTCGATAAATTCATATTTGGTTCCAAATAGTCCTGGTTGGTCTACCTGTAATTTTTGTTTGATATAAGGAATAAATTCATGATTAATTTCATAGCCCATTGAACTTCGGTCGAGATTTTTAGCAGCAAGCGAAGTTGTCCCGCTTCCAAGAAATGGATCAAGAATATTATCTCCGACAAATGAAAACATCTTAATTAATCTTTTTGGAAGTTCTTCAGGGAACATTGCAATATGACCATCTTGCTTTACGCCGCCAAAATTCCAATGGCCTGAGAAATATTCCTTCCATTCTTCTTTTGTCATCCTTGACAGTTCCTTGTCTTTTTTGTAAGGTCTTTTTGGAGTGCCAAGTTTTTTAAACAACAAAATAAATTCATAATCAATTGATAGAATACCATTGCGTGGGAAAGGAAAACTTCCCATTATACTGGCACCCCCAGTAGTGTTAGTTGTTGTTTTTTTCTGCCAAATTATAGCGCCCATATAATCAAAACCAATACTTTCGCAAAATTTTATTATTTCTGTTCTTATTGGAATAACTTTATACCTTCCATAATAAACCGAACGAGCAAATTGATCTCCGATATTTACACACAGTCTGCAACCATTATCGAGAACGCGATAGCATTCTTTCCAAACAAGATTTAAGTTGTTAATATAATTTTCGTAACTGTCATTAAAGCCAATTTGTTCATTCGTTCCATAATCTTTCAATTGCCAATATGGAGGTGACGTAATTACAAGATGAACAGATTTATCCTGTAATTCTATCATAAATCGACTATCACCTCTGATAATCTTGTGACTTGTTTGAACATTCATTTTTAAACAGCCTCGTTTTTATATTTTCATCCAGCGAACGGGACGAGCTGAGCTGCACGTCGGCCTAAGAGCGAGCTTGCTCGTTGCTTAGGCTGCGTGTCAGCTTCCGGGTAGAGACGGCGGTTACCCAACCGTCCCCCCTACAGATCCGGACTTGAAGATTTCCCTCATCTTATGTTTTATACAACATAAGATGAGTTATGTTGTGTACAGAAACTAATTCTTTGTATTCATTAGAAATACATAGCTCTTTTTTGATACTACACAACATAACTCATCCGGTTCCTCGAATCCGATTATTCGGATGCCAAACAGACGACACTCCGTTTAGCGCATAACTTTGCTGCCCTGCAAACCATCCTAGATATCGAACAGCCTGCTCAGCAATTCCCTGAAGTCGCGTTGATATGGTTTGTGGGTCCGGAATCCCTCCCATATTTCTCTCCAGGAAAAGGTTATACCCGGCTTATCCTTCCCTGCAGTGGGCACCCTTACCAACGTTGTGCTAACGGCAACGATACTGTTGCCTTCAGGACCCCGAATCCCTTGGGCACTCCAGCATCAATAGGTTTCGAGGCTGATATCCCGCGGCCCACTTGTTCGTGTACCTACGCATCACCTGTTCCGTTACCGCAACAGGCGCAAGGCTCACTACCGGCCTGCTGGGCTTATGCTTTGACCGGGTGGGATTCGCACCCACTGGACGACTAACCGAATTTCATCCCGCTTTAACGGGACTCCCAAGGCCTCGGATTTATCTTGGCACGAGCAGCGATTTGTTATACATCATTTAATTTATTGCTTCATAAATTCTATTATTCGGTCTACTTATTCGGTCTAGTTATCAAACCCTTACTTCTTTCCTACATTTACTGCATTTATAATGATAAAAATGGACCGTTCCACCACAATGAGGGCATGACCATCTCTGTTTTTGAAATTTAAGATAATTGTGTATTCCTATCTCTTTCATTTTTTCGAAAATCTCAGGGATCTCATGTCTGTATCTAAACTTCGGATCTCCCTGATGAGTATATAAAAGTTTCTTTCTGTATTTTTTACATGGGAATTGGCTGCAATCGATGCAGAAGTTCCTCTCTTCTATGTTATAGCAGCAATTCCTTATTTTGCATCCCCATTTGCTTGTTCTTTCTTGCTCTTTGCTATCTGAGGTACATCCGAGACAAGTGTTATTAAAGGAAGGACATGCTCCACAAAAAACGCCACAGGGAGCTAATTCATTTGGCATATTTTTCATGTTTTATTGCTCTATATTACATATTGCATTTAGCGAAATCTAAAGAATATCAGTATGTCTCTTTCGATGTATAACGGTTGTCTTCACCTGCCGCCGACTCTGGTAAGTCTCCCCCTTCAAAAACCAAGGCGATAGCTGCCTCAGAGCGTACGCATACCCGCGCCAAAGGCGGTCAGGTGCAAGCTATTGTTGGGCCGCTTTACACAAATGACCGCTCTATATCATCTGCCTGCGTCCACTACAACTTTAAAAGATAGAAATTGTACAGACTTATCCTTACTTTATCCTTCTTTATTATGCATAACCCAGCCTGCGATTCCACCAAATAGCAACATGGAGGACGAAACTTCAAAGAAATGTGACCGCGCCACCATGGCAGGCATATATGGATTGGGGAACAATCCAAGGGGCAAGGATAGCAGCACCGCAAACGTTAAGGCCACTGCCAGTGAGACTTCCCAACGTTTAGCCTTCATCATCCCAACGATAGCAATGGCCAGTGAAGTCCACAGTGCGCCGCGCAGCAACTGGAAGGGGATGATGATTGGATCTTCTGTGAGGAATAAATCCCTAAAGTGAGTGA
This sequence comes from Candidatus Bathyarchaeota archaeon, assembly GCA_026014845.1. Lineage (GTDB taxonomy): Archaea > Thermoproteota > Bathyarchaeia > Bathyarchaeales > Bathycorpusculaceae > SOJA01. The sequence continues at coordinate 4,327 of JAOZHM010000106.1, read as the reverse complement.
AAAACGGTTTGATTGCAGTCGTTCCCGAGTAATATAGGCGCGTTTCCTCCCATTGCCAGGCAACGAAATAGCCGAACATAAAATAGACGACAATATAAAACACTGCCAGTGCCGCAAAACGCTTGCCCCATCCGGACGGAACAGCTGCAATCCTTTTCTCTTCCGACTGTACCGATTTCTTCATCTTGCCAAAGATGAAAACGGCGAGCGGTGCAAAAATCAATGCCCGCAGCGCACCAGCAGCAACGATACCAACAAACTCAGCAGTTCCTATTTGAACTGCGCTATTGAAATAGAGCGTTTCAATTTGTGCCATGAATGTCTCCACGCCAAATTGGACAAGGATTGCCGCGCCAACGAGTTTCAGCCCATACCAGTGCGAGCGTAATATGGGATAAGACAACACTAGTGCATTAATCAAAGAGACAAAAATAAGCGCCCTCCCCGCCTGACTTGTCTCTTCTGGTGTCAGAATTATGTTGGCTTCCCCGATGACCATCGTGCCCAGAATGTAGGCAACCAACATAGCAATGAATGCCAGTGACAGGCGAAATAGCAATATGGATGTTTTTTTGACTTTAGACATTTATCCTCCGAGTTTTATCTGATCCCTGCGCGGTGGGGGTTTCTTGAGCGACATGGATTCTCGCTCGATCTTCATAACTACGGCACTCATCCGAGCGGCCCAACGACCCGGATGAGTAGCGCCCTCGCAGCGACCGAAGGGAGCGAGAAGGCGTCTACTCCATTCGATTGTTATGTGCTGGGCATATATCTCAGAACCAAAAACATAAAAAAATAGCATTATGTTTTTTAAGCCTCAAAAATAGAATAGAACGGTTTGTTGGTTTTCCCTTTATCTCCATACAAAATCAAATCTTTCAATACTAATCCGGATTCTTTCAAAAGGGATTCGATATTCCCCCCGGCATCTTCGGACATATCAATTCCATATATCCATGGCTCCCCTATCTTTTTCATGGTATTTATGCTCTTTTTTATAGCATAAGAGGTTTCTCCTTTCACAAAAGCCTTTGAATAGAAGTCCTGAACGATTGTGCTCCCTTTTCCGCTTATATCAGCCATCTTCTTTAGTGTATCCTTTACAACATTTTCTTCCAGGTAAAGAGATACACTCTCCCATAGAAAAAATGTTCTTTTAGTTTTATCAAAACCACTCTTTGTAAGCTTTTCAACCCATGATTCCTCTCTAAAATCAACCGGAACATAGGTGATCCAATCATGCTCAATACCGGCCTTTTCATTGTCTCAATTTTCAAATTTAGTATATTTTAATACCCTCAGATCAAGGCCTGCTCCCATGATCACTACCTGTTCAACCTGTTCTACACGCTTTTCCATTATACGGTCAAAATAATTTGTACGTGCATTTATAACAGTTGATACAGTTACCTTTCCTGGTTCGGGAATAGATGCAAAAGCTGGTTTATAACCGCATATCCGGTTGGCAATAATGGCAGCGCCCATAAAAGCCATAAAGCCGAAATGTGATTCACAGGGATATACTTTAATAAATTTTATAGTTGCTTCATAATTCCGTATCTTGAAATAATGCATTATCCAGCGAGACTGCATGGCCTGCCCGGCAGTGTAAGATGCTCCAAGCTTCTTACTGACCTTCATCTCTTTATACATCATTGGCATAAATCCGATAATGGCAAGCGGGATAAAAAGAATTTGAAGGATAAATAAAACTATAAATTGAATAAATTTAATCATATTAAACCTACTGATTTTGATTTATCGGTAAATGCGAATTCTGCAATTTGCCTTGCACATAACTTCACGTGTCAGACGCCGCGTCCTCGCGGTCGGCTGCACGCGATGGTTGGGCGGCGTTCCCCTTTGTCATATCTTTTCGCATAAACATACTCACGAGAAAGAAAACACTCGGGGCACCCGAGATGAGAAAGAATGGACCGCCGGGCAATTTTCCATCATGAAAATAATGAATCGAATAGAACAAAGCGATACTCACGATTGTGATTGTCGCACCGATTCCCTCGAAGAACCACGCAAGAATCAAGCCCAGCATTACGCTAAACGGAAAGCATATATGCAAGACAGTAATCGGTGGTAACCCTTCGCCAAACAAGAAAAGCAAGAGGAACCCGATGACTATCAAGCTCAGACTCCTCGCAATCCAGCGCGGGATTGAAGCACGCCTTTTTGCAGATAGCATGATATTATCTCCTCTTTATTGCGCCCAACATAAAGATGAGCGATTCAAAACTGCACAGCAGTTGAGAATTCGCTCCATCGCTTGGTTAGAGAGTTTTTATCAATTCTATTATATTCTTGACAACCTGTCCATATCCTGTATCAATATAAGATCCTATTTGTGCAATCAATGAATAAGCAATGCCAATTTGTGTTAAAGCAAATCCTGCAATAGTAAATTGACTAATACTCACTATCCCCACTCCGAATTGTGAGATATTAATAATCCCTATTCCAAATTGACCAATTGAAATTAATCCTCTTGAGGGGACAGGTGTTCCGTTTGGTCGAAATTTAAAAGAGATATGAAGTAATGGTAATCCCATAAACTTCGTTTTAGTTTTATATTCGAACCCCCAACCATCCCTTTTATCTTTTGCTGGATAAGGTGCCCCACAATTAGGGCACATTATAGCTTGCTCACTGATACTTTGGTTATATTCTCTACATTCTTTCATTTAATTCTCCTCTAACGGAATAGCTGAGCTGCCGAGCGGCTTTGCAAAACCAACCTCGCTTAAAGACCAACTGCAATAACGAAGCCAACTTCGATTGCGGCATCCGACAGCCCGGTCAGCTCCAGCGGGGGTTAGGCGGCCTTCATCCTGAATCTGATGCCTGCTTGCGTAACGGTAGAAGTTGGCCAAAGTCGTCTATTCTCAGCTCTATTGGTCACGATAGCAAGAGTATCCCGACGGCGTATGGTAGCAAAGCCAGCAATGCCAATAGGGGATTCCCGCGCTGTGTCGTGTTGCGCCTATCCCAACTGAAGAGATAGATCGCCAGTCCAAACGCCAGTACCCCACTCGCCAGCAGGATGATGAGCGACCCCAGTGGATCAAAATCGGCAGTCAGATCCTGGGCCAACCCTCGAAAGGCGTTCATAGCGTGAGTGGCTGGCAAGAGTTGAGCAACCTTACCCGCTGCCTCGGGCAACATGCTGTAGGGCATCATCATTCCACCCAACAGCATCGAGGGTACAAAGATCAATTGCGACCACAGCACCATCATCCGCGAACTGGTCGAAATCACGCCGATCAGCACACCGACCCCGGCGCAGGCAAAGGCCATCACGAGAAGTGTCACGACGAAGCCGGGCCAATTGACAGGTAAGGGTGCATCGAAGAACAGAGGCGCGGTGGCGGTGATGATGATTGTTACTACCACCATGTGCAAGATGGTAGTCAGTGCTGGGATGACCAGGATCGAGATCGCTGGCACACCATTGATCTTGTAGCTGCGAAAAATGCCAGCTTCGCGGGCCGTCACTAATGGGACTGGCAATCCTATCATCGTGGCTGCCAGGATGGCAAAGACAATCATCGCTGGGATCATCGTTTCAAGAAAAGCGGGATTGATTTGTACCATCACCAGCCCCATCATGGCGTAGAAACCCAGGGGGAACAGGTAGTTCATCAAAAGTAAAGTCTTGTCGCGGATGCCGGTGCGGAACTCGAACGAGAAGTGGTTGGTAAACGCGCTCATTGGGTGCCTCCTGTAGTTGTGATTTCCAGAAAACGATCTTCCAGAGAGGGGCGTTCTACACGCAAATCGATTAGCGTGTCCTCCTGGGCCTCGACGTGGGCAATAATGGCCGAAACTGTAGGGCCGATATCGGTGCTGAAGTATATGGCGTACTCGTCTTTGAACACTTGTTGGCTTACACCCGGGAAGATGACGCCAGGATCGGACAGGCTGGAGCCCTCTGTGCGGACGGAGACCTTGGTCAGGCCCGCACCGGTTGCTGTTAGCTCAAGTGGGGTGCCGGTTGCGGCGATCTTGCCGCGCAGCAAAATCGCCACCCGGTCTGACATTTCTTCGGCTTCGGCCATGTCGTGCGTGGCGAGGATGATGGTGGTGCCCGCAGCCTGCAGTTCACGCATCAGGTTGTGCAGTTCGACGCGCGAGGGGACGTCGAGGCCAGCAGTAGACTCATCCAGAAAGAGCACGGGGGGATTGTGGGCAACCGCCAGGGCCAGCGCCAGGCGTCGCTGTAGGCCGGTAGAGAGCTGGTGATACTGTGCGCTCCTTTTCTCTGCCAGGCCCAAACGGTCCACTAAGTCATAGCGCGGGGCTACGCCGTGGT
>JAOZHM010000105.1 GCA_026014845.1 Candidatus Bathyarchaeota archaeon | reverse complement strand
TTTCATGTGAAAACAGGTGCTCGTTTCTTAATAGCACACGGGGTATGTTCACATTCTCGCGCGCATGACCATACAAATATGCTTCTGCGTGCAGCAGAGAATCATCTTATTTTTTGAAAAAGAGCCAATACGACCTACCCCCCCCCTATTTTTTTCTGGCGCGCGCGATAATTTTTGCAAGAAACAAAAAGGGCTCACTGTGACAAGCCTTTACTAACCGGCAACGTGAAAGAGTTAGGAGTGAAGAGCACACGTTCTCGACAGGAGTGGATTGACTTACTACGTAAATATTGCCCTTCGAAATTGAAGGGAGATGTTCGCGTCAAAAACTACTTATTAGGGTTTCCGGAACAGTTAGAAGGATTAGAGACTAAAGATAGGATGAATAACATTTGGCTCAACGAGATGAACAGTTCAAGTCTTTCTCACGATACTTTGTTTTCACAGAGTACGAGTTGTTTTTTCTCATTATTTGTATAGTATTGGATGTTAGCGAATACATGATCGCCATTCTGCTTCTTCCTGTAGTAGGCGATCTCCTTGACATAGTTGGAATTGTCGCTTGCTTTGTCATGTTCCGCTGGGTGGGAGTCGTATCCTTGTTTGAGCTGGTCCCAGGTGCAGATATTCTACCTATCTTCATCATCACATGGTTGATATGGTATTTTCTCAGAAAGGCTAGGAAAAAATAGTGTTTGCACATTCAAGCTTCATGGCGCATAGGAGAAAGGAAAGATATATGAACTTGTTGGGGCAATGTGATTGGTGGAAAGGTGAATGATGCAATGAGTAACCGTGGTGTAGGGTCGGATATCGAGTTCTCTTTCAGTAAGTGGAAGATGGGTTTGGTTATACTCTTTGTTGTTCTAATCATATTCGCTGTAATGATTCCTCTTACAATGGTTGTAAACGTCGGGGTTGGACATGCTGTAGTTCTCGTTGACCCTGTTTCCAAATCGATAAGTGACCCGATACTTGGTCCAACCTATGCAATAAAGGCCCCTTGGGTTGGCGCTGTTGATATCTATTATGCTACTGACTCGTATGAAGCGACGGTTCCATGTTTCTCGTCCGATCAGCTTGAGATGCAAATTGAAGTCTTAGTAAGATGGTCACTCAGTCCAGATAAAATCAGAGATCTTTACAGCAATTACCCAAACATGAATTATAAGATTGCTATCGAGTCTATTTTGGAGGAAACCATGCGGTTGGTGACTAAAGACTACACCGCTCTTGCGACAATAGAGCTCAGAGATGTTGTGAGAAATGAGATAGAAACCGTCGTGCTTCAAGAACTTCAAACTGAACCTTCGTTGGCAGGAGCTTTAATGCGATTGGAGTTCGACTTGAAGAACATTGGCTACCCAGAAAAATACACTTCTGCAATAGAGGACAAGCTTGTTGCTCAACAACAGAAGATTCAAGCAGGCTTTGAAAGAGAAAAAATCTTGATATTGGCGAATGCGACGGCTCAAGAGATTATCATCAAGGCGTCTGGTGAGGCAGAGGCTAAGGTCATTGAAGCGAACGCAACAAGGCAAGCTATTGAAATGGTCTTAGAGTCGGTTGGTCAAAGTGGAAATGAGACGAGAATTGCAGAGCTTTACCTCTGGGTTCAAGCGCTACAACGAATTGCTCCAGATGTGGAGATACTGATAGTTGGAACAGACGGAATCCCAGTGTTAATCCCAACGGACTCAACAACGCCCTAGAAAATCTGAGCACTCGAGGCGCATTCCTTTTTTCTGTTTACCGACAACATTGAAATATGATTTCTTCATTAATATTTTCAGAAAAGGCGCGCGCGCTATTTTTTATTTTTGTTGTTTTTGTTGGTTTCGGTTTATTATAAGTTGTTTAGCTGTGTTGTTCTAAGGTTTTGTCGTGTTCGCTAAGGTCTTGTCTATTTTTTTATTATTGTTATTTCTGTCTGTTTTTATTATTATTTTCCATTTTGGATTTCCTTAGTGAATGTTTTGTTTTGGATTATGCTTATTGTAGTTCGTTT
>JAOZHM010000104.1 GCA_026014845.1 Candidatus Bathyarchaeota archaeon | reverse complement strand
AGAGCACATGCAGTGGCTGGAAAGCCTCAAGCCAAAGACAACTGAAAACTGGACGTTAGGTAAACAAAAATTTGAGAAACTAATTCAGCTACGTGGCCTCGGAATGACCTCAGAAGAAATTCATAAACTCGGCGTCAAATATCTCAAGGAACTGAAAGAGGAAAGAACACGTATGGCGGCACAAATTGCACCAGACAAAAGCGTCGAAGAAGTTATGAAAATGATTGAACAGAACGCTCCTAAAACCTTTGAAGAAGCCTTGAACGCGACAAGAAAGGCAATGGAAGAGGCAAAACAATTCATCATTAAAAACGGCATTGCCACGGTTTATGAAGGAGACAAGCTGATTGTTGAGGAAACTCCAGCCTTCTTGGCGCCCCTCATTCCGTTCGCAGCCATGTCGATGCCGTCGAGATTTGACAAGCCAATGATAGGCATCTACGTGGTTACCCGACCCAAAGACATTGCAAACCTCGGTAGTCACCTGAACTACGCAAGCATCCGGAACACTGCTGTTCACGAAGCCTTCCCAGGACACTTCCTCCAAGGTTCAATCTCAAACAGAAGCTCTTTAATACACATACTTGCTGAAGGAACAGAAACCGTTGAGGGCTGGGCTCACTACTGCGAGCAAATGATGATGGAACACGGTTACGTAACAAGCTTAGAATCCAAACTGATACAAATCAACGACGTAATCTGGCGCGCTGTAAGAATAATCGTAGACGTTAAGCTGTCACGAGGCGAGATGGGTTTCGACGAAGCTGTTGACATGTTAATAAAAGAAGCTGGAATGTCAAGAGAAGCCGCCACCGCAGAGGTAAGACGCTACACACAAACACCCAGCTACCCGCTTTCATACCTACTAGGCAAACACCTAATACTGCAGTTGCGAGAAGAAGTAAAACAGAAAATGGCAACGAAATACAGCGAGAAATTCTTCCACGACACCATCACAGCAAACGGATACCTGCCAATCTCACTGCTAAAAAAAGTGTTCAATCAAAAAACAGCAAAACTCAACGCTTAATCGAACATCCAAGAGAAACTTCAAGCGCAATCAAGCGCTAATCCTCTGCCATTTTTTCTATAATTCCCTCAATCATTTCTGGGGTGCAAGCGTGAGCGAGCATGTGGTTAGAAGTGGGATGACAGGTTGCTTAGCGGCATTGACGTAAAAAGCTAGCATATTCTTGGCACTGGATCTCCTACGGGTCTGCTAATTATTCTTTTTCCGCCGACTACTGTTTGCATGGCTACGCCTGTGAAGTCTGCCGTGGCTTCACCGATTATTTCCGCTTCTTTCCCTTCTTCGGTTGTTCTCAAAAGTTGCAGAATTTCTTGAGCCTTTTCCCTTACTGCGCCTATGACAACTTTGCCTTCATTACCAATTTCAAGCGGGTCCAAACCCAACATTTCGCAAGCCGCTTGCACATCCTTTCTAACTGGAATTTTATCCTCGTAGATTAGTATGCCCACGTGAGATTTTTCGCTGAACTCGTTTAGAGCGTCTGCCAATCCACCTCTCGTTGGGTCTTTCATGGCAACTACGCCGCCAACTTCTCCAAGTAAACGTTGAATTAGGCGGTTTAATGGTTTAACATCCGATTCTATGCCGCTTCCGAAGCTTAATCCTTCCTGCGCAGACAAAACAGCTAAACCATGATCGCCAACTGTGCCAGACAATAATATTTTGTCGCCAGCTCTCAAGTTTGAGTCTAGAATCCAACGGGCTTCAAAATTGCTTCTCAACTGCTTAACAACGCTAAGATTCCTTTCTAAAGCAGCATTTCTTCTGCCAATTCCAGAAGTGTTTATGACACAGCCGCCTAAACTTCCCTTTTCAACAACTTTCGTGTCGCCAGTGATGATGCTCACTTCAGCTTCGAGGCATGTCTGCTGCATGCTGACTAGAATACGTTCAAAATCAGTTAGGAGTAAACCTTCTTCCAGAACAAAGCCGCAAGCTAAGGCATAGGGTTCAGCGCCTAAAACTGCAATGTCATTGACGGTGCCAGCCACGGCTATGCGTCCAATGTCTCCGCCTGGAAAGAAAATCGGCTTAACAGCATGCGAATCGCTCTTTAAAACGATGTCGTTCACAACGGCTGCATCATCTAAGGCCTCAAGCGGCACTTCAATGTTAGCTGTAGTACGAAAATGTTTCACAATATATTTTTTGACTAAACTGTGCATGACTGTTCCTCCGGCGCCGTGCAACATTGTGATGTATTCATTTTTGGCATTCAATTGTTTTCACCACTTGTGGATAATAACGAGCGTTCTTTCTTGAATCTCTTTCCTTTTAACGTTATTCTTAAATAGGCTTTGACTTAGGCTTTCATTATGCACGAATGGGCTTTGGCTGAAGCAGTAATTTCAACGGTTTCTCAGATTGCAGAGAAGGAAGGCTTGAAAGAAGTTGCAGAAGTGGAAATAAAGGTTGGTGAATTGCAGCAAATAGAACTGGATATTTTAGAGTTTGCGCTGTCACAGCTTAAAACTTCGAAACTCAAAAACGTGAAATTCCGCATAAGAACGGTAAAGGCAGAACTCAAATGCAGAGTTTGCGGACATGAATGGATTTTCAGAAAAGAGAAAATGAACGAAGAAGTAGCAGAAGCCATACATT
>JAOZHM010000103.1 GCA_026014845.1 Candidatus Bathyarchaeota archaeon | reverse complement strand
GAGCATCTTCCAGCCGATGTAAACCTTGAATACTTTGATTCTGAAGAGAAGCTCATAAGAGCAGTTTTTGATGCTTTATGGAATTATCCCTTTGTTCTCACGTTTAACGGTGACGATTTTGACCTTCGTTATTTGGCTCACAGGGCAGAAAACTTCGGTTTTAGACGAAATGAAATTCCAATAGAGGTTGGTAGACGCGTTTGTTTGCTGAAGTATGGTGTACACGTTGATTTGTACAAGTTTTTCTTCAACCGTTCTATACGAATATATGCCTTCAGCAACCGTTATCGAGACGTTAAGCTTGATGATGTTGGTAAAGCCTTAATTGAAATGGAAAAGATCAAGGTGGAAAAGAGCATAGGCGAGTTAACTTACACAGAGCTTGCTAAATACTGCCTTAGAGATGGTGAAATCACTTTTAAGCTCACAAGTTTCGAAGATGACTTAGTTATGAAGCTCATTCTTGTTCTAGCCAGGATCAGCAGCATGCCCATGGAAGACGTGAGCCGCCAAGGTGTATCAAGATGGATAAGAAATTTCATGCACCGCGAACATCGCAGAAGAAACATGCTTATTCCAAACGCAGCAGACATCCTAGCCATAAAAGGTAAGACAGCAACAAAAGCAATCATAAAAGGCAAGAAATACAAAGGCGCAATTGTTGTTGAGCCCATTCCAGGCGTCCACTTCAACGTTGCAGTCATGGACTTTCCAAGCCTATACCCATCCATAACAAAAGTTTGGAACCTCGGCTACCAATCCATACGTTGTCGACATCCAGAATGCCGTAACAACCGCATTCCAGACACACCTCATTGGGTTTGCACAAAAAAACGAGCACTAGAAAGCCTGCTAATTGGTTCACTTAGAGACTTGCGAGTACGATGGTACAAACCAAAATCAAAAGACAAAACTTTACCAGCAGAATTGAGAAGCTGGTACAAAATCATACAAGGAGCACTCAAAGTTATCTTGAACGCCAGCTACGGAGTTTTCGGAGCCGAATCCTTCGACCTCTACTGTCCACCAGTGGCAGAAGCAACAGCAGCCATCGGAAGACACTCGATAACCCAAATAATTAACAAAGCAGAAGACCTCAACATCCAAGTACTCTATGGCGATACTGACAGCGTTTTCTTGAAGAACCCATCAAAAGAACAGATTGAAGAACTTGCCCAGTGGACTGAGCACGAATTAAAAATGAGCTTGGATGTTGACAAAGTTTACAGATACGCAGTTTTCAGTTCGCGAAAAAAGAACTACTTGGGGGTTTTGGAGGATGGAAGCGTTGACGTCAAAGGATTAACAGGCAAGAAAAGACACATACCATTGTTCATCAAAAATGCCTTCAATGAAATGAAAGAACGCTTGGCACAAGTCAAATCACCGGCAGATTTCGAAGAGGCCAAAAAGGACATATGCGACATCGTCCGCAACCGCTATATGCGGCTGAAGAGGAGAGAATGGGAAAACCTAAGCGAATTAGCATTCAACGTGGTTTTAGGGGAAGACCCGGAACACTACAGAAAAACAACGCCCCAACACGTCAAAGCGGCGAGGATTCTCCAAAAAAGAGGGGTGGAAGTGAAAGCTGGCGACCTAATGAGCTTCGTGAAGGTTGTTAAAGAACCGCACGTCAAACCAGTCGAGTTGGCAACGAAAAATGAGATTGACGTTGACAAGTACGTAGCTTACCTCCGTTCGACCTTTGACCAAGTATTAGACGCAGTAGGTTTAGACTTCGACGAAATAATAGGATTAACCAAACTTGAAAGATTCATGTAGACGTTACTTGTCTTCAGTGATCACTTTTAATCCATGAGATTTTAGAGGTTTCAGAATGTTTGGCCTGCTCAAAATCCTCAGCAATGAGTAGCCAATCACTGCTATGGCTATCACGCTGCTCACCATTATACTTGTCACTGTAACCGTCCAGACTGGCATGTTTTCCGGAAAACTAAAACTGAAGATATCTTTCGGTGGCAGGTATATCATCCAGATGTAGCTACCCACGACCAGACCGATAATTACCGAGCCCAAAACACATCCAACAAATCTCCGTTTCCTGAATTTGAGTATTAATGCTGCAGCAACTAAATTAGCCAAAGGTCCAAAGACTATATCATACACGCCGTTAGCCATAGCTACAGAAAAGTAGGTGTTACCTACAACACATCCAATAGACACTCCGATTACCGCAGGCCACCCAAAAAGCGCTGACAAAGGTATTAAGCAGTCTGCAATACGCAATTGAATTGATGCAGCAGCACTAATTCCTTGAACAATGACCAAAACCGAGTACAAAGCCGCGAAAATCGCTGTTAAAGCTACGTCTCTGCTGTCAAATTTCAAATCTCTTCACCTCCTACTCCGGGGTTTATATGGCGGAACGGGTGGAGGTCCACTCACCCGCCAACAAAATGTATCACACGGATTTCAGATTATAAATGTTGCTATGGAAACTCAACCTTCCGTGTCTGCCAAACCTTCAGTTCTTCTTTCAACGCGTTCTTCTGCTCTCGGTTCCACATTAACATCTCTTGTGGGTGTTTCAGGCACTTCTGTTGTTGCTCCCCTGCTTTCTATGCTTGGTGGCTCTTCAGTTCTTTCTTCAACTTGATCTACTACTACTTCTCCGACTCTTGATTCTACATCAACATCTTCTGTAGCCACTCCCTCTCCTTGAGGAACAGGGAATAGATTATGCGGAGGCGGAGGAGCATTCAAAATGGTTGACAATAGGTACATAGCCGCAAACGCGTTTTGATAAACCTTCTGGAAAACGTACGGCACCTTTATTTCAGCGTCAACCTCTAACATCTTGCTTATTTCTTCATCCTTACCGGTTAAGGTTGCAGTGCCTTCAACCTCGAACTTCACAACACTCGGTTTAGTTGTCAGAAATAGACTAAAATTCACAATAACCATTTGACTTCTGCGTTCTTTCTCCTCTAGCCTTCCCTTTACATCGAAATTAATAGCTCCAGTACCGCCTTTGGCGCCCAGTCTGACACCTGCTATGTTAGTGATGTCTACCGAAACCGAAGCGTTTGGGATATTCAATGTTGGGCAAATAACTGATTCCCCACAGTAACTAATCGTGCACGGAAACTAATTCTCCAGCAACCTCCGTATTAAGCCTTGCATTTCAACCAATTTTTGCCTTTTTGTGTGTAACACGATAATACTTACACAATCACATAAAAAAACGTTACAACAATAACCATTGAAATATCAAAGCAGCAGAAGTTGAAGCTGCCACCAAAAGCGAAATTATTGCAACTACTTGGCGTTCACTTAAAGCACGACGATAAGTAATAAGCGTAACCAAACTCCTTCTATGATCTGAAACCAGTTTTTCTCCATCAAAGGAAACACTCGCCCTCGCTCTAAAAAGGAAATAATTCAACAAAATGAATGAAGAATTGATAATGTATGGTAAAAGTGAAATTAGCAAACTAGATTTCAAATCTGAAATAATTGCAAAAGCAGCTAACGTCATTCCAATAGCAAAAGATCCAGTATTGCCAACAAAGATTTTACCTTGGAAATTAAAAAAAGCCAACAAAAGCCACGCAATTAATGGAACATATAATAGAATCACGTTTGACCCTGAGATAGCCATCATCCCCATTATAATTATCGCTGGACAGATCGTTTCTAAACCGTTCAATCCCCCAAGCTGATTCACAGTATTAGAAGTTATAGTTACAATCAACGGAAGAACTATGAAATAGTAGTAAACGCCAAAATCTACAGCTCCGAAAATCGGTATTGTTATAGAGGTACGCAGTCCAAGCCAGTAGGCTAACGAAATAAGCGGTATTGCAGCTATTAGCGGAAAGAAAGCCTTATAACGCCACCTCAAATCCATCCAGTCATCAAGCAAACCCATGAAACCCCCAAACAATATGCAGACAGCCAAAGTTAAAGCTGGAGAAACATTGTTAGAAGTCTCAATGTCTGCTAATTCAAACCAATACAATAAGAAAAGACAAGTCGCGCTAACTAAAACATAAATTACACCTAAACCATTCGGGATCAAAGGCTTATTTGGCTTATGACTGTCAGGAGCTTTTGGAAACAACCTATCTCTCCTTTATCAACTTGGATAGTCGATTTTGTAAAGGCATATCAGCGGGACTATACCGCCATACTCTTGTCCCGCATCTAATCCCGCGAAATACGCCTCCTTGAAATATTTAGGCTCGATATCTGCGGCACTTAGACCGTTCCTTATCCATTCGTCCTCTTCAGGATCTCTCACTTTGCCTTCACACCAGCGGTGTTTTCCCCAAGCCATTAACTTGTAAATAGTTGAGTTCATTCCCAGAGGGTTCCAATCCCATTTACGCGTGGAGGAATTATATTTCCCGAACGCTGATTCATCAGTCCATGAAGATTGCAATCGGTCACTTGCTTTCCCTGAAATGCGTGCCATCCACATCCATTTTCCTTCATCTCCATAGCCAATCCAACGTCCGTTGACGTCAAGGGTTGTGAAAACGAGGATATATTTTGCATCATATAGTTTTAGCATTTCTAATGCTTGTGTTTCGTTAGCCATAAAAATGAAACCAATATTTTGTATCTGTGTCGTATTTATCGTAGCATTGTCAGCCAGCGTTGTCACGTTACCCACAATTGTTAACCAATACCCGTAGTCCCACCAGCTACACACAACAGTAGTCCCTTCGAGATTACTTTGAACCCAGTTCAACATGTCTAGCCATTCATGTACAGGCTCGGCAGGCACGATGGGAAGACTACCAGCAGAGATAGTGACTGGAGTCCAAGCTTGCCTATACACTTTGGGCATTGGAAAAGCAAAACTTGTCATAAGAATGAGGAAAATCAAAAATATAGCAGAACCGCTAAATTCCTTCCCGACAGGTTGCAAAACATACTTCTTTTTCACACTGATTTTTGGCGATTCCTTTAATAAAGTGTTGAATGGTTTCAATATCCGTGTTATTCCAACAGCCGCCAAAAGGCCAAATGCAGGAGCCATAACCACAAGTAAACGCACCATGGAACAAGCAAAGTATAGAGATGACAAACCAAAAATTAAGAGAAACAAGTTCTTATCGTTAAGATCTCTCAATATAAAGAAAAAGCCAGCTAGGAAGAAGATTATCACTATTCCAAGATCATAGTACATGGACCCCCAAGCCGAAATTCTATGCTCAGCCACAGACTCTATAAGTGGAATCCCCGCTCGGAACAGCGGATTTATAACCGAAGTAAACTTTCCAGCTATACCCCGTATGTAGCCAAACTGCCAAAGAACGGAAAAACCACCAACTAACACGGCGAGCAAAATGACAATGAATATCGTTCTCCATTTTGTGGAGGTCAAGGCACGAAAAGCTTCACAAAAACACAGCAGTATAAATACACCAGCAACTGGCAAAACGACGCCTGTAGTCAAATAAGTTGTCGAAAGTTTCGGGACGCATGTTGCGATGAACAAACCGAAACCAAAAGTTAAACTGTAGGATAGTAAAAGACGTTGCGTATATCTCTTAAGCAGTACTGACAGAAAAGCGAAAAGAACCGTGATGCCGATTGCATAATATGCGACACCCCATCCGGAACAGAAATATCCTAAGACCATGCCTGATGCAAGAGCATATTTCATACTTGAACCCAACGACCTATCCCTGTCTATTGCTCTTAAAAACAGAAGCATAAACAGTAGAAGAGCAAATATTCCTATTGTTTCGTCGTCAAAGAATCCCACTTGAGTTCGTTGAATGTAGGAAGGGCTCAAAGCTAGAAAAAGAGCGGCAAGTAGTCCTACAGGCTTTCCTCCAATATCCTTCCCCAGAAAATAAAGCACTAAGCAAGCAAGCGCGCCCATAATGGCGGGCCAAATCGCACAGAAATCCATTAAACCAATATCTACGCCTAACGCTGAGATGATGCTGTATAGAAATGCCGCTGTTAGTGGTAATCCTGGAAGCCCCCCTGTTGCAATATTTATTCCGCCTGGATACCACCTTTGAGTGTCAACCCATTGTGTAGGCCATGCCCACGAAATGAAACCATTCTTTAACACGTATTCAGCGAACCGATATTGAAAGTACGGGTCAAATTCTGATAGGTGTAACTGTGTTGAGCCTGCTGCTGGATCGATTTCCCAGCGTAAAGGAAATAGCCGTATTGTAAAAGCTATGAAGAGTATAAGCACGAGAGTTGAAAAAGTTAGCAGGGAGCCGTGGCTCACTTTGATGCGGAGCTTTCCTAGACTCTTTAGACTGTTGACAAGGCGTTCCTTTGATAAGACGTTTCTGACCCTCATTTGATCATCTCTTTAACACAGATTATTGAGGTGTTTTATTTCTCTTATGGTTGATTAGCGGTTTTTCATGTTATAGTTTTCCTCTTATAACCGTATTTTTCAGCGTCATAAAATGGAAATGACACGATCTTGCCTTTTGCTAATCTGCCGCGTATTTTAACCTTTACGAGGTTCCCTTTCTGAGCTTGAGCTGCCTGAACATAAGCCATTCCTATGCCATATTTAAGTAATGGTGAAAATATTCCACTTGTTATATACCCTACTTTTTCGTTTTTGTCGTCATAAACTTCGAATCCTTGTCGAGGTACACCCCGCTCTATCATCCGTATTCCAACGCGTTTACGTTTAATTCCCTCTTTTTTCTGTTTCAGCAATGCATCCCTCCCCACGAAATTTTCTTTCTGGAATTTCACAACGAAGTTTAACCTTGCTTCCAGAGGAGTTGTGCTTTCGTCAATGTCATTTCCATAAAGGCACATTCCTGCTTCAAGCCTTAAGGTATCTCTTGCCCCCAAGCCGCAGGGTTCTATTCGAAAGGATTTACCAGCCTCAAGAATGGCGTTCCATAACTTCACCGCGTTGTCAGGTTTCGTTAATGAGGCATTCCATACGAAGACTTCAAAGCCATCTTCACCAGTATACCCAGTCCTAGAGATGATAACTTCCACGTCCTTTAAACGTGAATTTCGGCACTTGAATCTTCCAATTTTACCTAAATCTGCTCCAGAAATTTTCTGAAGAGCCTTCTCAGCGTTCGGACACTGAACCGCGAACATCGCT
>JAOZHM010000102.1 GCA_026014845.1 Candidatus Bathyarchaeota archaeon | reverse complement strand
GACTAGACTTCAAAAAGAGTTAAGCCCCGTTTCTCCCTCGTAGCCTCAAAAACGTTTCTGGGGGAAAATTGTGGAAATAGGGATACCAGAGCTGAAAAGCGAACAAGTTGAAGAACTCTGCTCAATTGTGGAAAAAACTGCCAGAGAATACGTTTTATCGAAGCTTTCTCCGAAAAGAATAGAAGCCCTAAACATAAGTGTAGAAACGGAAGGAACAAAACCTGTGAGGCTCACGGTTGACGTTGACGTTTCGCTATCACCGCTAATGAAAGATTTTAACGTGCAAAAGCTTGTTGACGAAGCAATAAAAGAAGCTTTCACCTCAGCTGAAAATTACTTAAGGGAACTGAAATGTCATTCGAAGAAATAACCAAAATCCTACATGAATCAGATGCTAAAGTTGCGGTTTTATTATGTCACCACAACGCTGACCCAGACGCTATCTGTTCAGCCTACGCCTTCAAAAGCCTACTAAAACATTTTAAACCCAATCTTGAAGTTAAGATTGGAGCAGCTCACGGAATAAGCCGACTTTCAAAACATCTACTCAAACATTTACCCGTAAAAGTGGAAACACGACCCAGCGTGGAAAATTCTGACGTGACAATCCTATTAGACACCAACACAATCCAACAACTAAATAATCTAGCTCAGAAAGTGAAAACCTCAAAAGCGCCAATCATAGTCATTGAC
Source organism: Candidatus Bathyarchaeota archaeon (assembly GCA_026014845.1). Lineage (GTDB taxonomy): Archaea > Thermoproteota > Bathyarchaeia > Bathyarchaeales > Bathycorpusculaceae > SOJA01. The sequence continues at coordinate 4,948 of JAOZHM010000102.1, read as the reverse complement.
CATCACGCACCCCACCCAGAAACACAACAACTAGCAAAACTATACATAACAAACGAAGAAGCCTCCTCAACATGTGAAATCGTCTACGACTTCTATAAGCAGACTGACGTTAAATTAGGCGAAAACGAGGCAAAAGCACTGTTTTTAGGCATAGCCTTTGACACACGCCACTTCATCATAGCCAACTCATCCACACTGAAAAAAGTCGCAGAACTAGTTGACACTGGAATAAATGCCCAAGAGACGATGTCTCTGCTCTCACTCCCCATGGAATTTCCAGAACGCGTTGCAAGATTAAAAGCCTCCAGAAGAATCAAACTCGTTAGAATCAGCGAATGGATCATTGCGTTTTCACACGTCAGCGCCTACCAAGCCTCAGCAGCACGGGCGATAATCGAATTAGGGGCTCATGTCGCAGTTGTGGCTGGACAGAAAAATGAAAATCTAGAAGTCAGTTTGCGTGCAGCCCGCGAATTTTACAAAAAGACAGGCATCCACCTTGGCAAGGATATAGCTAGACCCCTAGGGGAACATCTGCATGGCATGGGTGGTGGACATTCCACAGCCGCCGGAGTGAACGGAGCAGGAGACATTCAAACCGTGTTTAAGCGTTGTTTACGACTTTTAAAGGAAAAGTTAACCAAAAATCAAGTAGCTACTCTTAAATGAGAAAATGAACCCGCTTACAAATAGGCAGGCACCAACAGCATGTCAATAATAAAAACAGAAAACCTCACATACACTTATCCCAGTGGAACAAAACCGTCAATTAGAGACGTTTCCATAAAAATTGAGAAAGGAGAATTCGTACTAATCACAGGCCCGAGCGGATGTGGAAAAACAACACTCTGCCGATGCTTTAACGGATTAATCCCACACTTCTACCAAGGTGAACTAAAAGGCGAAATAACGGTCGCAGGACTTAGAATTTCCGAACAACCAATCTATGAAATGGCAAAAAATGTAGGACTTGTATTCCAAAATCCGGAAAACCAGCTTTTCGCGCTGTCTGTAGAAAAGGACGTGGCATTCGGACTTGAAAACCTCGGGGTCCCAAGAGAAGAAATGCGAAAGAGGGTGGACTGGGCACTCAACCTAACGGGAATATATGACATAAGGGAAAGAGCCCCCCACGAACTTTCAGGCGGACAACAACAACGTGTAGCAATTGCGTCTGTTTTAGCCATGCAACCAGAAATAATAGTTCTAGACGAGCCAACATCCTTCCTCGACCCGTTGGGTGCAAAGAAAATATTTGAAGTCATTTACGATTTAAACAGAAAGCTCCGAATCACAGTAGTGCTTGTTGAGCACAGACTTGACTTAACCGCAAGATACGCAAATCACATCATCGTAATGGACGATGGAAAGATCGCTCTCGACGGAGACCCCCGAAAAATTTTAGGCTCTGAAGAAGCCCGCCTAATCGGAGTAGGAATTCCAAAGCCAACACGCCTATACCAGATACTCCAGAAAGACAGAGTAAGCCTCAGCAACACGATCCCGTTGTCTTCAGATGAAATGGCAGCCATGCTAAGGGAGGCTCTAAAAAACCAATGATTGAAGCCAAAAACGTTTACTTCACGTATCCAAACGATGTAGAAGCATTAAAAGGAGTATCCTTGACAATCAAAAACGGTGAGTTTGTAGCCATAATGGGAGAAAATGGCGCTGGGAAAACAACTCTAGTTAAACACTTTAACGGACTTCTAAAGCCGACCACAGGAACCGTGCATATTGACGGAGTGAACACAACAAAAGTTAGCGTCGCAACCCTAGCCAGAAATGTTGGATTCGTCTTCCAAAACCCGGATCATCAGCTCTTCAGCGAAACAGTTGAGGAAGAAATAGCTTTTGCACTAAAGAATTTTGGATTCAAAGAAAAAATAATAAAAAGGCGACTGACATGGGCTCTAAACCTTTTAGACTTAACAAAATATAGAAAAACCTCACCCTTCATGCTCAGCGGTGGAGAAAGGAAACGTGTAGCCTTAGCTTCAGTTTTAGCATGGAACCCAAAAATTTTGATGTTAGATGAACCAACCATAGGGCAAGACTACAGGCAAAAAGAGAAACTTCTTCAGTTCATCTTACAAATGAAAGCTCAAAGAAAAACCGTAATCATTGTTACGCACGATGTGGAGTTCGTGGCTGAATGTAGCCCAAGAATTCTGTTAATGCGGAAAGGAAGAATAGTAGCTGATGGTGAAGCACGAAAAGTGCTTACAAACCCTGAAATCTTAACCCAAGCATCAATTGTACCACCACAGATAACTCAAATCTTCCTACAACTATCCGATTTTCAACTCCCCAAAGAAGTCATTGACGTTTATAAGGCAAGGGAAAAACTGCTCAATCTGTTGGAAGCGAAAGCAAAATGAGCGTTTTTGACGGCCTCAAATTTCGAAGGGTTTACTCTCCCATTCACAACCTGGACCCAAGAATAAAATTTATCTATGTTTGCGCAATTTTTGTAGCTGCAATAATCTTTTGGGAACTACTACCCTTAATAATACTATTCTTGATACAAGTTCCATTCGTCATTTTGGCTGGTGTCCAACGTCAATGGCTTCGTTCCATGCGCGGAGCAGCATTCCTGGCTACAATAATTTTCTCAACCAACTTTATCTTTTCATTTATTGGCGCTGGTTACGTAGATCCAGCCTATTATTTGGAATATGCCTCTGCCATGACTTTACGCTTCATAGTCCTTATTGAATCCTTCTCCGTTTTCTTCCTAACCACATCACCAGACCATCTAGGTTTAGCCCTAGAACAAACACGTATTCCTTACGAGTTCTGTTTCGCCTTCACAACCGCAGTACGATTTGTCCCTGTTCTAGCCGAAGAAGCCCAAACAATTATGGATGCCCAGAAAGCGAGAGGTCTAGAGCTTGAACGTGGAAATTTTTTGAAACGAATTAGAAATTACATTCCAATTCTCATACCCCTAATTGTGAGTGCAATTCGCAGAAGCTTGGAATTGGCCGAAGCCATGGAGTCCCGCGCATGGGGAGCAACCGAAAACCGCACAAACCTGTACGTGCTTAAAATGCATAGAGGCGACTTCGTCTTGATAGCCGTCACTATCTTAATTTTAGCAGTCGCAATTTACATCCGTCTATTCTTTGGAATTCCATCTCTAAATGAGCTTTTGGGAAGCTTTTCTTAAACCGCAAGATTTTTAATATAGGCGCCTGTGTATGGATTTTTCGGGGCTCGAAAGAAGTTGGAATGGCTGGAGGCGGCGGTTAGGGCGCACTGAGGAGGATTTAAAGCGGAGACATGCAACAATAGAGTAGGAGTAAGAGTTCTGGGGCGTGTAAGATATTCGCGCAAAGTGGAAAAAGAAAAAACAAAGAAAACTTAAAAGAAAAAGAAAGAAAAGACAGGCAAGATACAAATAAGTGCAAAGTTTCAGAAGAAGATCCACGCGCAAGACAAATATAAAATAGTTGACGTTTCATTCTTGAATGAGGTGTGAGTGAAATCAAAAGCAAGGTCAGCCACATAGGATACGTTAACAGGATTAGAGATAACATTTTCAACGTTAAAAGGAAAAAACTGCTGCTGCTGTATGAAGACCTAAAATCAGCAAACTGCGTTGTCTGCGGAGGATCGGGTAGGTCAATGTACTCCTTGAACGCTGCAATGAGCCAGATCGCAATGAGCCACATAGGCTGGCGGAACAAGGTTGTATTGACCCCAGACGACCCAGGCTTTCCTGGGAAAAACATGTACGATGCAGCAGCCGAGCTCGAAAGACGATACAAAAAAACCCTGCTATTGATAAACTCTGGTAGTGGCTTCTCCGATGATCCCCTAGCGATGGCGCAAGATCTAGCCAAGTATATTGAAGACAAAAAAACGTCAAAGTTTTCTATGGGACTTATAACATCTAACGTAAACTCACCACTAGCCAAGATAGTCCGCGAACACGGTCATGTAGTAAAGCTGAAAGGGCGAGGAAGATCCAAACCCTCCTTTGAATACAGCAAGATAGGCATCATGGGCGACATCTTCGAGTTAGGCAGCCTGTTCCTTCTGTCTATGATGACCGAGGCGATCTTCCGAAACCTAGAGGTAGATGGAGTGTTTCGACTTTGCGAGGAAGAATCCGCCAAGCTAGGGTCCATAATTGATTCGAATGTGCAGTCAGAAACCTACACTCACATCATTGATATACTGGAAAGAAGGACCAACGTGTTTCTAGGCGGCAAGGGCACAGCGAACGAAATTGTAAAGATGACTGGCGTAAGACTCTTTCACATCAAGGGTTTCTTGGGAGACAACCTCTATATAGCCAGAGGCGTGAATACTCCGCATCCAAGAGCTGGAGATCTCGAGATCTTAGTGTCATTTTCTGGAGAAACCAAGCCTGTCATCATCTGGCGTGACATCTTCAAAAAACTGAACGGAATCGTGTTCGCAATCACAGGCGCAAAGAAGTCAACTTTGGCCGAAAAGTCAGACTTCCAAATAACTCTGGAAGAAGAAGTTAAGCCAGGCCAACCTAGGAGGTTCTACATGAGAGCAGCATACGTTTTAAGTCCTCTCCCAGTTAAATTGGCTGAAAGACTGGGTGAAAGGGGGCTGAAGCTACCAGAATACTTGATCGGTTGGTATCACTCTGTTACACAATAAAACTAGAATGCGCGGTTTTTCTAAGCAGTTTCTTTATGTGTAAAGTTGGCAGTCTTTGATCTTCAGACGTTTTACGAAGAGCCAGCAAAACATTTGAAACAGTGTGGGAGACCAAAATAGAGTACACACAAAGCTACGTTTACGACCATAACCTAGTCTTCGGTGCAGCCTACATAATAGTCGAAAACCAGCCGGTTTTGGTTATCAACGTATCTCAAGAATTTGAGAAAGTTGGAAAACACTTTTACATACGTAAAACTGCTGACTCCGAAAATATGCGCAGATTAAGCATTGATTTAACCTT
>JAOZHM010000012.1 GCA_026014845.1 Candidatus Bathyarchaeota archaeon | reverse complement strand
GAAATTGAAGCAGAAACAGTAATAATTGACGTGCCCACCGTTCCATCTGTTCCATACCATCATTCAGTTCTCATGGAACCCATGGAAATCCCAGTCTTTTATAAGACACGGGAAGGCGACAGAATTCCGCGACGTTTAAGCGAAATTTCGAAGATTTTTGACGTCTTAAAGGGCTTCATAAACATATTACGCATTTACACCCAAGAGAAAAATCGTGAAAAAGTCAGCAATGCAGTATCAAGAATTTTAGGTGAAATTCCTTCATCGGCAAAAATATCCTATTAAAGCGTGTTTGAAATGCAGCAGATAACACTAAAAGGGACAAAGTTTATTCGAACGAAAACATATTTTGAATGATGCTCCGCAACTAGGGCTCCGGTAGAAGAGCATAAACAGCTCTACCGAATATAGCCCGGTTAAGTATTCCGGCCTTTCGAGCCGAAGACCCGGGTTCGAATCCCGGCCGGAGCACCAATTTACTCTAACTCTATTCCCTCAAAACCTCACGCAATAAAAAAGCAGAATTTGCACTATGTCTAACGTTTATGCAAATGGCTCTAACGCATACGAAAATGTCCAGATAAGATACGGCCAGTAGCTGCGTCGATAAAGATTGTGCGCTTGGTCAGTTTTTTCTTGTGTCTCACCTTTAAAGTCCACACTGGTAATAGTATTATTTCTGCGGAAACTGGTTTCACACCTAACGTCAATTGTAATTTTCGATAAATTTTGTCTATTTCCATCCCAATTCTAGGAAACCGTTCCACCTCACCAGGTAATTTCGGGATAAACGTGATGTCGTCATCATCGTCCAAGTCTTTCAGCTTTTCTACTCTCTTTGTCATCAATTTGTGAAATATTATCTCCTTTTTCTCAAGTGATATTATGGCGCCGGTTTGTGCGCTCATGTAGTACGTATCAAATTTTTTCTTCTTGAAAAACAACCTCTTCGTTTCACGCGTTGCTGAGACTCTCCAGATTGGAATGTGTGAGAGCTCTGCTTCATAGATTTCTTCTTTCTTGCCGAATAATCCGCCTTCAAGCATGGACTTAACTCTCTTAGAAGCCTCTACTTGAGTAATTCTGACAGGGATCGTCAGAACCTCTCCAATAATGCTCTTGGAGGGCTTAAAGCCGAATTTTGATAACCAATAAAGGTTTTCAGGGCTATCTTTGACACGGCCTTTTTCCACAATTCTTGTCTTGACAAGTTCATTGAGCGCTTCTTCTACATCTTCAACATCAACTTTCAAGTTCCCTGCAATGGAGTCTGCTGAGACGCCTTGTCTTGCAGAATTGAGAAATAGCCGAATTCGTTCCTCAAGAGGTTCGGATGGAAGGGAGGGAGCAACCGGCTTTTCTGCGACCTCCTTTTGCTGTAGCAAGTACTTTTCGAAAAACATCTTTAATTCTGGCGACAAACATTGTTGAAGATCTTTCTCATCCAGTGTCAAATGATTGGTCACCAGCCATCGAACTTTAAAATCTACAACATTGTCATAATAGTCAGGAGACAACATGAGAAACTCGCCTGTTTGAAGACTTGGAAGTCTCTGCAGAACCATGTCAGCCCGCATAGGGTCTATTGATTGTATGATTTTCTGCACCCTAGCAATGTCTTGCTTCGTCATCATGCGACCCAAGCACCATGTGTTCACTTGCGCAAGAGCCTTATAGTCTATATCAGTCACGTTCTGGGTGGCCGCCACAAGCCCGATCCCATACTTCCTCGCTTGCTTGAAGAGAAGAGCGTACGCCTCCTTTGGAGGAGGATTCCTAGGATAAGGCGGAATGTATGGAGCAATTTCATCAACATAAAACAGCAACTGAACGTCTTCTGAAGGGTTCTTCAACATCCAACAATAAAGTTCTCTAAGCAGTGTAGCTAAGAAAAACTGTTTGTCGTTTGCGGAGCTGAGCGTATTCATATAAATGATGTTAACCGGCACCTTCCCATCGCTTCGGTCCATAAACATGTCAATGTCTATCTGAACCCCCATCTGAAACATGAGTGACGGCGTTCCCACAGTAAGAAAACGCAGTTTCCTGGCAATCTCTTGAGGCTCCTTTTTTGTGACAAGATCGTAGAGAACTCCAGTGATTTTTGCCGGGGGCCTTAGAACTATGTCAGCCATGTGGCCCATGTCCTTTATTATCTGTCCTTCTCGCCACAAATGTTCTATTATCGTAAACAAGTATGCTTTGGCTCCTTTTCCAGCGTCTGAATTCAAGTCGTACCCCAGAAAGCTTGTGAGGGATGTAGCTGTCATGTCAAGAGCCAAGATGGATTCCTCACGTGGAGTGTCTTCTGGAGGAAACTTCAACGGGTTGACACTGATGGGAATGCCTTTGCTGCTGGCAGGGGTGAATATGGCTACTCTGGCCTTCTCAAAAAACTCTTCTTGAATTGCCAAAGGTGTTCCGTGCTTCTCAATTTCTTCTCGATTTCCTTTCAAGGCGAGGGAGGCGATATCACCCTGAGGATCAACTATTATCATAGGGATGTCGTTTCTAACAGCTTCCTCCATCACGCATTTACAAAGCACAGTCTTGCCTGATCCGCTGGCTCCAAGAGCCATGAGGTGACGGTGAAAAGCCTTTACAGGTAGTTCGACTGGGGATTCATTCACCATTTCTTTGCCTAAGAATAAAGACAAATAATTCTCCTCTCACTAGAGTTTAAATGTGCTGCCTTATTTGTTTCACGCTGAAGTTCCCCATTAGCTTCTTCGATGTCACTAATTTGAAATATCTTGAATTACTCACGCGCACGTTCAATTTTGCTTATCTAACGCAAACGCAAGACCTTTTACAAAAACTTAAGAAGAGCTTATGCGACTTAATCTTTCAATCTGGAGTTTATAGCGATGGCTGAATCGTTAACTTCAAGTTATAAAAAACTGATGGAAAAAGCAAAGAATCTGTTCATCTTAGAGTCGGCAGCCGCCATCGTTCACTGGGACATGGAAACAAAGATGCCGCCGAGAGCGATCAGACTGCGAAGTCTTCAGCTTGCTATGCTTAGTCGAATCGAACATAAAATGAGCACAGACCCGGAAATCGGAAATTTATTGAAGGAGACTATGCGACAGCCAGAATATGATAGTCTTGACACCGTTCAAAAGAGAAACCTATACTTAATAAAGAAACATTATGATGAACAAACCAAGCTTCCCGAGGAACTCGTTGCAGAAACTGCAAAACAACAAGCCATAACAATTGATATATGGAAGAAAGCGAAAGCAGCCAAAGACTTTTCTATGTTCAAGCCTGAACTCGAAAAACTCGTTGACTTGAGAAAAAAGGCTGCAGAAATTTTGATGGAAGTGAAAAAGACAGCAACGCCATACGATGCATTAATAGACATTTTTGAACCAAAGATGACAGCAGAATCAATTAGCAAAGTTTTCGCAGAATTAAGGGTTGGCTTGGTTTCGCTAATAAGGAAATGTGAAGCAGCTCCAAAACAACCAGACATATCCATTCTAAAACGCCGCATCCCCATCGACATCCAACGCAAAATCGCTGAATCAGTTACTGAGCTCATTGGATATGACATAAAGTCGAAAGAAGCTGGAGGCAGAATTGATGAGACTGAACATCCCTTCACAACAGGATACTATGATGATGTGCGAATCACAACACACTACTACGAAGACAACTTTGCATCGTCCATATTTTCCACATTGCATGAAGGAGGCCATGCTCTTTACGAACAAAATCTAAATCGAGAATGGATTTTTCAACCAGTTGGGACAGGATGCTCCTCAGGTTTTCATGAATCACAATCGCGGTTCGTAGAAAACATAATAGGAAGATCACGCGAATTCTGGATTTATTTCCTGCCGAAACTGAAAGGACTAATAGGCAACATCCTTTCTGACGTAGACTTAGATAGGTTCGTCCACGCTGTTAATCAAGTTAAGCCATCCAAGATCCGCGTTGAAGCAGACGAAGTCACCTACTGCCTTCACATCATTATAAGATTCAACCTTGAACAAGACCTATTTGCCAACAAAATAACAGTAGCTGAACTCCCACAAATTTGGAAACAGACATATAAAAAATACCTCGGTGTAGACATCGAAAACGACTCTGAAGGCGTAATGCAAGACATACATTGGAGTAGCGGCGCATTTGGTTATTTCCCAAGCTATGCATTAGGCAACATTTTCAGCGGGCAAATACTGGCTACTATGGAAGAAGATGTGTCAGACTGGAAAAATCAAATTTCAAGTGGGAACTTCCAAGTCATAAGGCAATGGCTGACGAAAAACGTCCATCATTATGGAAACCTCTACGACCCAGCAGACTTGATCAAAAGGATCACTGAAGAAGAATTAAGCGTCAAACCATACTTCAATTATCTACACAGAAAATATTCGAAGCTCTATGGTTTCTAGCCATCCTCCTTTTTTTCTGAACCCTTTAAACTCTCCCAAACCATTAGAACTATCTTCATAAGAAAACCAGCAATTGCAAGGTATACTCCGGTCCAACCAATCAATGCATCATAATAATTAGCAGCATACAGAAATAAAACCACACCTACAATCACCATACATAAGCAAATCAAATCCTTCCAAGACATTTTGCCAACCTCACGGTTTTAATTTTAACTTCTGAAGTCTCGGGATATATAGACTTTACTTAGAAGACAATAACTTATTTTCATTCGGCACAAAAGTTTATCACAACTACCCAAAACACACTGCAATGATCACGGATTCGTATTTCAAAACAAACACATATGTCGGAAACACCACCAACAAAGACCGACAAACACGAACAAAAACCAATAAAGTGTAGGCATAAAGCCTCAGTTCATTCTTTGCACAATGAAGGACAGATTTTAGTCGATAAGATCTGTCTGTGTGATTCGCTTTCTTTTGTCATACCCGACACATTTATATACAACCTTTTCTCAGAGTATTTCTGAGGCGGATTTGAATGTCGGAAAGTAATATAAGGAAGCCAGAAACTAGAGAGGAATTCACAAAGGTGTTGATGGAAACAGCGGAAAAGGAGGCGAAAGCTCGGAGTCTCTTGAAAGGTAGGCCGACAAAGCCTACAATTTCCGGTACGGCTAAGTTGCTGAACATACATAGGGACACTCTTTATACGTGGCTTAAGGAGTTTAATGTCGATTTTAAGGAGATAGTTGACGTTGTATCGACAGCTCAAGTAATAGAAACTGTCGGGGCTTCTGGAAAACATACTTATTGCATAGGTGAGGCCTTGGTGGGAGAGGGAAATGAGGTTGCTCATGTAGACCTTTTGGTGGGTGACAAAGAAGGACCTGTCGGAGAGGCTTTTGCTACTGGTTTATCCAATCTTTCCATGGGACACACACCGATTCTGGCTGTTATTAGACCTAACTTGCCTCCTAAACCGCACACGTTACTTGTGCCAAAGGTTACCGTGAAGAATATGGAAGATACCAACAAGATTTTTGGTCCAGCGCAGTCAGCGGTTGCGAAGGCTGTTGCAGATGCAGTTGAGGAAGGAATATTTCCAAAAGACAAAGTGG
>JAOZHM010000101.1 GCA_026014845.1 Candidatus Bathyarchaeota archaeon | reverse complement strand
GGAATACGATATGAACGGTTGTCAGGAGATTTGGCTAACATAGAAAAAATACTCAAGGACTAGATTGGAGGTTTAACATGCTTTTTAGTCGTTCTGTTTCTGCGCATCCATTTTTGAAACTCGGTTGACGGTGGTTTCTCAATGAAAAGCTGTTTTCTCACTGCTTCTAAGAGAACGTTTTTTTCTCCTAAGAATTCAGCTGCCGTTACAATGATGTGTCCGCATTCTCGTGTTTTCTCGAAGACGTTTTTTGTTTTTTCTCGCCAATCCTTGTCTCTCAAAACGTGATGTTCTAAAATTGTGAGAGGCACAGTTTCAACAATTTTTTCCAGATTTTTTAATCCTTTTTGGATGTTTTCTTCTTTAACTCTGAATCCAGCTAAATAAAGCGGCGGACCACCTATCATTAATATTTCCGGTTTTTCCCTTAGGATCAGTTCAAGTGTATAAGAACACATAGGACCTTGAACGTCAGGTGCGTACAAAAATTTCTCGTCTTGATATTGAATGGTTGTCATTAAAACCCAGCCCAAGACCGAGTTTTCTGATCCATGGAAAACTGGTTCTGAAAATCTAACTTTCGTGAATTTTCCAAAAATGAAGGATTTTCCATCTGCAACTTCAAGTTTTGCTGCATATTTTCCACCCGTCTTCTGGAACATCTATCCTCTTCGCCTTTGGCTAAAGTTGATTTTCTCTCTCGGATTCTTAATTAAGACTATTTTTTCCTCGTAGATTTGTCTCGCAGTTTCTGTTGCTTCTGTCCAATTGCATAACCAATCTTCATAAGAAGGCGTATGATGGTCAAAATGATAATGACTTAACGTTACAATTTCAGCTTTTTCAGCGGCTTCCTCAATTTTTCTGCGACAAAACTCTATGGCTTTGAATTCTTCTGGGTGAGGAGCTAAACCGAAACGACTTGGACCAAGAGAAACTCCAGCATCCAAAAGTATCTTCACATCTGGGGTTTCAACGTAAGTGCACATTGATCTTACACCGAGGCTTTCAGCAGCCAAGGGAACTAGACTGATACGTTTCAGCATAACGTTCAACACATATACAATTCTCTATAATTTAGGATTTCTTTTTTCATTTTAGGAAGAGGTTTCCACGCCTACTCAAAGACTGTTTTCACCGTGACACAAACAAACCTGAAAATAAGAAACTAACCAAAACGCGAAGTGAATTGGCGTGCAAGAGCGAGCAGTCTAATTCCTGTTCTCTTAGTTGACTGTTGATAAGCTGATTATTGGGTGTTTTGAACGTTTTTGAGGTTTCTACTCTAACTGTTCAAAAAACATGGCTTCTGCTTTTTACAATAGTTTCTTCGATTTTTCCAATAGTTTGTTCTCTTGCTAATGCTGTGAAGGCTACTCTCATTCTAGCGGGTTCATGGGGACATCGTACAAATATGACGGGGCAACTTTCATTTTCACAGAAATATTTAGATTTAATTCTTTTCACTAACGGGTCTCCGCATTTTGGACAGTTAACCATCTTCAACACCTGAACAAAAGAAACATGGTTAAGAATGAGTATAGAGGTTATTTCAAACTCAACAATATCATAAAGACTGATAGTCAAACTACACGAAATGTTTCTATGTTGAAAATTATAGGGGGGTCTATTCTTTACAGTTTGCGCCGAAGATTCGCGGATTAAGACAGAGCAATCTAACCTTTAGCGCACATTGGCATTTGGTGCAAAAATAACATTCGTATGTTGTCAACGTGGTGTATAGAAATATTCAGAACGTCAAAGAGTGTTAGTCGCGCGCTATTCACTTGGGTTAGTCGATTTTTACTGGGGACTTTTCTTTCTTTGGAACTGTTATCTCCAGTACACCGTTCTTGTATTTCGATGATGCTTTTTCGATGTCAATGTTCCTTGTCGGCACCTCTATCATCTTGTGAAACCTCTTCGCCTTGACCTCAACTTTGCCTTCTGTAACGTTTAGCTGTATGTCATCCTTTTCTTCACCCGGCAACTCAACGTAGATCTTCACTGCCTTATCTTCCTCGAAAACATCGGTTAAGGGTTCACGGATCTCCTTTAAGGCTTTCTCTGAAACTTCG
>JAOZHM010000100.1 GCA_026014845.1 Candidatus Bathyarchaeota archaeon | reverse complement strand
TGGAGCCTCGGGCGGGATTTGAACCCGCGACCGCCGCCTTACCAAGGCGATGCCCAACCGCGCACGCCTGTTTCTTGGTGGAACCGACATGTAAAATCTAGTGCTTTCTCTTCTTCAGACGTTGACGTTACTCCCGTAACGTGGCGTTTACATCGTTAATTCTAACGCTGAACGCTTTTATTTTTTGGGGCATTTAGGGCATTCGTACATGCCTAATATTGTTACTGTTATTCGCATTGTCTTGTCCGGAAATGGGGAAATCCTAGCGAAACCAATAATCTTAACAAGAAAACCCGAAGCCACATTGATAATAATAGACCAAAACATCGTATACAAACACAAACCTCAATAATTAGTCTCTCCTAAAGTGGCTTTGCGGACCGGGCGGATATGAACCTGAAGCCTCCACGCTATCAACGCATCAGTCCGTCCTAGAAAGAGGAATCGTGCAGCTTTTTCTTGTGTTTTCTCCATAATGAGTGTGTTCACCATGTTTCAACAAAACATATATAGTATCTATGGAGTCTATATCAATCGTGGCTGCTATGACAACTATATCAATCACAGAAGAAACGCAAACTGAGCTTAGAAAAATCAAGGGGCAGCTTATGGCTTCCGATGGAAAGGAGAGAAGCTTCGATGACGTGATAATGGAATTGATAGAACATTGGAAGGTTAGGAGGCCTGCACATGAATGTTGATTGGAAACACTTGAATGAGATTCTCAATGCAAAACTTTACCAAATGGAGAAAGAGGTACAGAAGAAGGAATGAGCAGTGGACGGGGCGGGATTTGAACCCGCGACCTCCACGATGCCAACGTGGCGATCATTCCAAGCTGATCTACCCGCCCAAACACGTTCAAACTGAAATGCAAGATAATATAAATCTATAAGTGTTTTGTTATCCAACCCGAACAAGAGATTTTAACTCTCCCACACAAGTTTTAATTCTCAATAAATACGGTTATGTCTTCACATGGATACATTTTGAGGATTCGCTACCTTTATTTATAAAGAAACATATTGAATTAAATTGAAGGAAAGGGAGAAAAAACGATGACAAGGAAAGCTCCATCAAAGGACGAAGCTCTAGAAGCCCTAGACTTCATAATAAACGTTCTAAAGGAGCATGAAAAAGACTTAGACCGGCTGATAAACGACTTGGGCACAATAACCGAGCGGCTAGGCGATACGGGCGAATTCAGTGGGAAAATAGAAAAGGTGGAAGAAAGACTCGGAACTCTTCAGAACGAGATAACAAACCTAATCACTTATCTGTCAACTTCGCGCGAACCCATGGCAATACCCGCACAAGTGGCGCAACAAGAAAAAGTCCGAACACCGCAAGTTAGAGAAGTGCGCGGGCCACCAGTGATCTTACGTTGTAAACAATGGGAGGACTTCCAAACCCTAGCTCATCAAGCTCAAACATTATCCTTCTTATACAAAGAGGCAGAGAAAACCTTCCAGGCAGATGCCCTAAAGAATAACCAAATCATAACTTACAGCGGAGAACCCCCAAAACAAACGTCTCTCTTAAAAACATGGCTCGCAAAACAATTAGACATTCCAGAAAATAAAGTTTTAGAAGGAATTTTAGCCATAGGCTAAGGCTTGTTTAGCGTTTGTAAGTTCGTGTTATTCAGTAATGTTTTTATAGTGGACACTTATCTTAAGTCTTACGATGTAGCATTGGAGGGCTGAAGGTTGAATGCTAGACCACAAACAGCCAAAAATTCGTTTTTCCGTTCTCGAAGCCTTCTCCTTTCTCCTCGATGACGGAATGGCTGTGTGGCTAGCCAAAAAACAATGAAGGCCCTCCATCTAAAGCTGTAAGGGAAAGGTCAAAAATTGAGCGAAAACAGAACCACGCTACAGAAGCTTCGCGAAGAATTCCTAAAATTTCAAAGAACAATGGAAGAGTTATACTTTCTAAAACTCGTTGCTGAAGACCTAAAGAGCTTCAGAAGAATGATAAAACTGAAAAGATACGACTAGTCACCTACAAAACTTAATAAGCCCTCAATTAGCTTTCTTTGCCATTCTAAGCTGACAAAGCCGAAAATTGAAATTGTCAACATTCTAGCCTGAAAGAAAAATATAACTTAGATGAATCAATACTTTGTGTGGCTAAAATGGTTCAATAGAAAACAAAGAGAACGTGAAAGTGGAGTGGTCAGATGCTTAAATTGTATAATACCCTCACCAAAAAGAAAGAGCTTTTCAAACCGCTAAAGAAGGGTATCGTTACGATGTACAACTGTGGCTTAACCGTTTACGATTATGCTCACATAGGAAATTTGCGAGCATTTATGTTTGCTGATATTTTGAGGAGGCATCTGGAATACAAGGGCTTCAAAGTCAAACATGTCATGAATTTTACTGATGTCGGACACATGTTTGAGGATGTTGACATAGGAAAAGATAAAATGGAAGCCGCAGCGAAAAGAGAAAGGAAAGACCCTTGGTCAATAGCCGAGTTCTACATTGAAGCATTCTTGGAAGATTCCAAAAAAATGAATTTCGAAGAGCCAACGGTAAGGCCTAAAGCCACAGATCACATCAACGAAATGATAGAGTTAACACGGAAACTAATAAAGAAAGGCTATGGTTACGTCGTGAATGGTTCTGTATATTTTGATGTTGCAAAATTCAAAGATTATGGAAAATTATCTGGTAACACAATTGAAAAATTGAAACTGGGAGCTGGGGGAAGAGTAGAGTTTAATCCAGATAAAAGAAACCAGTTTGATTTTGCCCTTTGGATAAATGACCCCAAACATATAATGAATTGGAAATCCCCGTGGTGTGAAAAAGGCTATCCTGGTTGGCATATCGAATGTTCAGCAATGACAATGAAGTATTTGGGAGAAACAATAGACATCCACACTGGCGGAGTAGACAATCTATTTCCCCATCATGAAAACGAAATTGCCCAAAGCGAGGCAGCAACAGGTAAAAAATTCGTCAACTACTGGCTTCACAACGAGCATTTACTTGTCGAAGGAGGGAAAATGGCTAAGAGTCTCGGCAATTTCTACACTTTAAGAGACTTGATTGCCAAGGGTTACGATCCGAAGGCTATACGTTATTTGCTCATGTCAACCCATTATAGACAACAGTTAAACTTCACATTTGACGGGTTGGAGGCTGCAAAGAACGCGTTAGACCGTTTGACAAACTTCGTGCATAGGCTGGCGGATGCTGACGGAAGGGGATGCGGAGAAGAAATAAGGGCGTTAATGAGTGATGTGCAAAGACGTTTTGAAGAGGCAATGGACGATGACCTGAACATAAGCGTCGCGTTAGCTGCATTATTCGACTTTGTGAGAGAGGTGAACAAGCTATTCGATGACAACGTGCTCAGCAAGGAAGAAGCAGAAGAAGTCTACGAAGTGATGATGAGATTTGACAAAGTCCTCGGTGTGATAGGTGAGATCAAGCGGAAGGAGAAGTTACCCAAAGAGGCAGAGGAATTAATCCGTGAAAGAGAGGAAGCGAGAAAAGCCAAGGACTGGGAAGCAGCGGACAAAATCAGGGAACAGCTTAGAAGTATGGGTATAATAATTGAGGATACACCACAAGGCGTAAAATGGAAAATTAGAAAGCGTTAGGCTATTCGAACCTTGACATTCAGCCTCAAAATTCTAACTGTTTCTACCGTGAAAATTCCAATCGTCAGTGGCGTATTTTTCTTTGCAGAGTTTTTCCGAAAGCTCCTTTTCATAAAGCGTTAATTCGCCCCTTACGAGTTTCATGTTGAGGGCTTTCTGAAAACCTTTAACTAAAGCTTCTTTCACCTCTTCAAGTGAAACGTGTCTCCTTAACTCTTTCTTCACCGAAGTGATTTTACGCTCTGCAACACCAACGACTTCCATACAGGTTTTAGCCCATGGAACACGCAGGAAAGTAAACATCTTTTTCAAGTCAACATCAACAAGAAGCGTGCCATGCTGTAACACAACGCCCTTCTTATGCGATTGTGCACTTCCAGAAATTTTCTTACCGTTAACCATCAGGTTTGGACAAGTTTTCACGTTGCCTTTGTTAAAATCTGCTCTCAAGCCTAAAATGTTGACGGCTTCAGCCAGTCCAGCATATATTTTTGCGTAGACAGCTGTTATGTCTGGGGCTTCAAAATCTTTTTTGTTGGCAACCATGCTATAGGTGATTTCGTCTTCAGAGTCATGATAAACTGTTCCTCCACCTGTTATTCGCCTAACAACATCAACGCCATGTTTTCTGCAGTTACCTAACTGAACTTCGTTTTCGACGCTTTGGAATCTTCCAATGGAGACAGCGGATGGCTTCCAACAATATAATCTTAAAGTGTTTTGGACATGATTTTCAATTCTGGCTTTCATGATAGCCTCGTCAATAGCCATGTTCATAAATGCGTTGTAGGTTTCAAGTTTCAGCAGCCGCCAAACAGCCATGACTATCTCACTTAGCATCATTTATTTTCGTAAAGGTAATTAAGGGTTAACACAACTTTGAAGGTTGAATGAAAGCTGGTATAACCGTTTCGATCAGTCAAGAGCTTTTGCAAGCGATTTTTGAAGGTGCGAGAAGGCTTTATCCAAAGGAAACAATTTTGCTTCTTCGAGGCGAAAAGAAAAAGAATTTGATCAAGATTTCCGAGCTTGTTGTTCCTCCACTTGCTACATATGGTCGAGGCTTTGCTGGCATTCCACTTCATATGTTGCCCATGGATTTCTCGATTGTTGGAACGGTTCATTCTCATCCTTCTGGAAGTTTAACACCTTCAACTACAGACTTGAACCATTTTTTCGGAAATATACTCATGATTGTGGGCTTTCCGTTTGAAGACGAAAGAAACGTTGTAGTGTACAATCGTAGTGGGAGAAAGCCGCCGTTACATGTGACGAAACCGTAAGATTTTCGCGCGCGACTCTTTACGTGAAAGATTTTCCCTCATTTTTCATGTTACTGTTTAAATATCAGGAGTTGATTAGACGTAGCGAAGAGGAAACATAATCATGGGTTCAAAGTCTCCGAAGGGCGAATTTGCGGCAAGAAAACTGTTGGCTAAGAGGAAGAAGTTCCGTTGGAGTAACATATATTATAAACGACGGATGCTGCGCTTAGACGTGAAGGCTGATCCTCTTAAAGGGGCACCCATGGGCCGTGGCATAGTTCTTGAGAAAGTCGGTGTAGAAAGCAAGCAGCCCAACAGCGCCATAAGAAAATGTGTGAGAACTCAGCTGATAAAGAACGGTCGTCTCATAACTGCTTTTTTGCCTGGAGATGGAGCCCTGAATATTGTTGATGAGCATGATGAAGTTGTAGTTGAAGGTATAGGTGGTTCGCGTGGAGGGGCGATGGGTGACATTCCTGGAGTTCGCTGGAAGGTCATATCGGTTAACGGTATATCGTTGAAGGAGCTTGTGCTTGGAAGGAAGGAGAAACCGATGCGGTGAGAATTTGAGCCAGAAACAAGAAACTGAGATAAAACTTTTTGGAAAATGGAGTTTCAAAGACATCAAAATAGAGGATCCAGGCTTAAGGCGGTACATATCCTTGAAACCAGTTGTGGTTCCCCATAGCATGGGACGTCATGAGCATAAACGTTTCCGTAAGGCAAAGGTGAACATTGTTGAGAGGCTTTTGAATAATCTTATGCGTCCAGGGAAGAACGCTGGGAAGAAGGCTAAGGTCATAAACATTCTGAAGCACACCTTGGAAATAATATATTTGCGTACTGGCCAAAATCCTATAGAAGTGCTTACTAAGGCTGTGGAGAACTCTGCACAATGCGAAGACACGACAAGACTTAGTTATGGAGGTATAGTTTATCATTTGTCTGTGGATATTTCTCCTCAGAGGAGGGTTGATTTGGCTTTGAGGCTTTTGTCTGAAGGGGCGAGGAAGGCTTCGATGCAGAATCCGCGCCCAGTAGCAGAGTGCTTGGCGGAGGAATTGATTTTGGCGGCGAGGCATGACATGAAGAGTTATGCAGTTGCTAAGCGTCATGAGAAAGAGAGGATAGCTAAGTCGTCAAGATAGTAAAGTTATTTCGTGTGGATTTCGACTGTGTCCTCGTCTTGAAGGGTGAATGTGGAGCCGACTTTTTGTGGACTGAACACGAGACGTTTAGCCCAGACTTTGGCGAAGGAAAATTTTTCTTTGAAATCGCTGTGAATGTTTTTGGCTAGGTCATAGATTGTTGCGCCTTTTTTGAGGATGAATGGTCTTTTGGAGAATTCTTTTTTGTTTGGTTCTTTGGTGTAGACGCGTATTATGTTTAACGCTTTGAATAAGGGTTCTCCGAGCGTGTTTAAGCCTTGATGTGTTTTGCATGAAATTGCAACGATTGGTAACTGGTTGCCAACGTAGGCTTGTAGTGTTTTGAGGTTTGCTTTGCTTTTGTTTAAGTCAGTTTTGTTTGCAACTATGATGGCTGGTTTGTATACTGTGCTTTCGAATATTGCTTCTTCAACTTCGTCAAGTGTGGCTTCGCCGTGGATCTTGACAACGGCGTCTGTGATGCGGTAGCTTTTGAGAAGTTGTTTGACGTCCTTGAGAGTGCAGTTGACAAGTTTTCCGATTAATATTATTCTTAAGCTGGCGCCCATGTATTTTCTTTCTACTTCGACGCGTGCTTTGGGTTTGCTTGTGAATATTCGGGCTTTTTCCATTTCATTTAGGATTAGGGTTAATTGTTTGACAGGGTTTTGTGATAGGTTTATCATTATGATTAGAGCGTCTGTGTTTCTGGCTGTGGCTAGGGTTTGGAGTCCCCATGCTTTGCCGTCGGCGGAGCCTTC
>JAOZHM010000099.1 GCA_026014845.1 Candidatus Bathyarchaeota archaeon | reverse complement strand
TTCTTGCGAGAAAAGGAAAAGAAAAGTCGTGGCTCATTCAAGACGATGGTGGAACTCTAATGCCAGACGGCTCATTTCACGGCTTTGAAGCTGGAGGAGTATTCGTCAAAACAGAGGATGTAAACCCTGGGGAACAACGCGAAATATTCTTTGGCTTACTAAAACCGGGAGTATTAATCGAAAATGTCCACGTAACCGAAGACGGGGACCTTGACTTTTACATCTTAGAAAGAACATCAAATGGGCGTGCAGTAATACCTAGAAGAGATCTCATGCACGCCAGCCCACACATCGACGTGGAAAGGGTTGATAACCTGATACTCATCACCAGGGGACCATTGATACCAGCAGTCGCAAAATTGACCCTAGAACAAGCGGTTGCCCTAATGGTTTTAGGGCAAGCGATGGAGTCGTCAGCAGGTGACCCAACTCAAGCAGGAGAAATTGCCAGTCAATTCTTCTATGATCCCTTCGTGGCTGGGGACAGAGCAGAACACACAAATCGGTTTTATGAAATCTTGAGAGGGCTTCCTCACATGGAATACTTCCTGTTAAACACTGGAGGGGTCGGCGAAGGATCACGTTACAAGGAGATTGTGGTCGAACATACGATGGCTATCTTGGATTCTCTGTTAAGAGGCGGGCTGGAAGACTGGATAGATTCACCTACTGGTTTCAAAGTGCCAAGAGCGATCAGGATGGTTGATGATATTTACATGCATCCTGAAAACCTTTATTCAAAGGATGAATTTGAGGCAAGGCAGAGGAAACTCAACTACTTGAGACGTAAAGCCATTGAAAAAATCGGCGACCTACTTCACCCAAACATAAGGAAGGTCTTTAGTGCGCACGTTCTTTGAAATCTATTGAATGGTGAAAGTGTAACAATTCACTGTGCGCCCGAATAAGAGTTTCGTCATCTATCTCTACGACTTGGCAACGTTCGTACGAAGCTCTTAATTCTCTTCACAGCTTCCAATAAATCTTTTTTGGAAACCGAAATCGACATCCGCAAGTGTCCTTCGCCGCTTGGTCCAAAAGCACTGCCAGGTATCGTAGCCACCTTTGCCTTCTTCAACATTTGTTCTGCAAGGTTAGCGGAAGGTAGGCCTAGTCCTTGAACGTCGGGGAAGAGGTAGAAGGTTCCTTTGGGCTTTATGCATTGTAGACCTGGTATGTCGTTGAGTGCTTCAACGGTTATGTCTCGTCGTTCCTTATACTTTCTAACCATTTGTTGCACACAGTCATTGGGAGCTGTTAGAGCGGTCAATGCTGCTTTTTGAAACGCGGGGCTTACGCATGAAACGGCGTAGGAATGGATGCGGCGGATACCAGTGGTTATTTTCTCGTTGGACACGACGTAGCCAATGCGCCATCCTGTCATGGCGTAGGTTTTTGAAAAGGAGTTTACCGTGATTGTTTTCTCTTTCATGCCTGTAAGACTGGCTATGCTGTAGTGGTGTGTGTTGTCGAAGACTATTTTTTCATATACCTCGTCTGCCAGCACCAGGAAGCCGTGTTTTTTAGCGAGGGAAGCCAAAACCTTGAGTTCTTTTTTACTATATACGGCGCCGGTTGGGTTGTTTGGATTGTTGATTACTACCATCTTCGTGTGCTCCGTGATTTTTTCTTTCAACGAGTTCACGTCCAGAGGATAGTCGGGTGCTTTTAGTTGAAGGTGAACGGGGATGCCTCCAGATAATTTTATGAAACCTTCGTAGGAAGGCCATGATGGTTCAGTAACTATAACTTCGTCGGCCGGGTTTATTACGGTCTGGAAAGTTGAAAACAGAGCTGCGAAACCACCTACAGTAACTGTTATCTCGGTTTCTGGGTCGGCTTTGATGTTGTTTTCTTTTAGCAACTTTTCTGCTATAGCTTCTCTCAGCTCGGGTAAACCCGCTGTATGCGTGTAATGGGTGTGTCCTTCATTCAGAGCTTTCTTTGCAGCCTCTATGATGTGCATTGGAGTGTCGAAGTCAGGCTCCCCCGCGTGCAGTCCGATAACATTGGGTATCTTATCAACCATGTCTATCAGCTTTCTTATGGGCGAAGTCTCTATGGAATTTACCCGTGTGGAAAGTGATTCGGCCAACGTATACACCTATTTACATTTACGTCTGCGCCCACGCTCTTCATAGATGTCCGCTCTGATTTGAGAATATATTAACTTATAGCTATAAATAGCGAGGGGCTATTCTCGGTTATGGCAATTTCCATTCTCAAAGAAACCAGAATAAGGGCGGGATTATTCCGCAAAAAGCTTGCAGAGCTTGTGGATGTTTCGCAAGCTTATGTAACGGGTAGAAAGACGTTTTTGAATGTCTCTTCATTCCAGGTTCTGGCTATGTTCAGAAGAGGACTATTCTACAGTTATCTATCGATCTATCTGCGATTTTTCCTCGGTTTAAGCGTTACTGAAACAACATTCTTCGCCACGTTCCCAATGATCTTGAATGTACTATTCCAGACATTTGTGTGGGGACCTATTTCAGACAAATTTCAACTGCGGAGAACGTTGATAATACTTGGCGAAATATCCGCCGCAATAAGCACGTCGCTTGTCTGGTACGCACACATTTTGCCCGAAAGCAATCATACTGCAGGCTACGCAATAATAATTGGTCTATCGATTGTAGAAATCTTCTGGTCAATGTCAAACGTCGGCTGGAGTGCACTTCTCTCAGACCTTTACCCTGAACATAAACGGGCAGGCATACAGGGTAGACTCTCAAGTGTCGGCGCTATTGGAAGGATAATCGGTGTCTGGATAGGCGGATTAGCATACGATGGCTTATCACAGTTTTATGAAGGCTGGGGGTTCAAAACAGGATTGCTATTCTTTATTGCATCAGGAATAATGTTTGTCTCCACTATTCCCATGATCTTTGTACCTGAAGGCGGAATCAAGAAAGATGCAAGAAGGCCAAGCACTCAAAGCCGTGAGAAAGCCAATGTGTCCAGACGATTCCTTATATTCTTACTTGCAATGCTCTTCATCAATTTCGGAAGAAACTCTGTGGCACTGACAAAATCGCAATACCTCTCGTTAGACGAAGGCTTCAATGTGTCCAGCAGTGCTTTAAGCTATATCGTAAACACGGCGTCAGCTGCCATTTTTGTCGTCGGTTTATCCATTAGAAAACTCTCTAACCGCTTTAGAGATGAGACTTTACTACTCGTTGGCGCTGTGATCTCAATCATCTATTTATCAGGATTTGTTCTCGCAGAAAGCCTTCCCTTGATTTTTATCAGTAACTTCCTTGCTGGTGCTTCTAATGTGATTATTTTGGCCTCATCCTATTCTTATGCTTCAAAACTGATACCGCCAGAGAAAAGAGGAAAACAGTTTGCACTGTTTAATGCAACATTTTTCTTAAGCTGGGGTATCCCAGGGACCTTCATCGTTGGTCCGATTGTGGATCAGTTGATAAAGTCAGGAGTAACGCAGATCTTTTCATATAAAATGTCATTTCTTGCGGCGGCAGCTCTCGTATTCACAGGGGCGTTGATCTTGTTGTTTGTTGCTCGAATAAATCGAAAAGCCTCTAGAAAGAAATGGTCTAACTTTTAGTCGCAGAATGTTCAGAGCCGCCCACAGCGTGGAGATGTCAACTGCAAATTCCCGTCTTTCCAGATTGAATCATTCTACGGATTTATTCGCCATCCATTCCATTTCACGATGTCTTTCAACTCTCTCTTCGGGACGTGCAACAAATTGTTATTGTCAAGCCAATATTTGATGTCTCCATTTCTCACTTTATCCACAATTGGGTTTTCAGCTGGATATCCGAGAGCAACAGCCAATACTATTTCAAGGTTATCCGGAACATCCAAGATCCTCCTTAGCTTTGCTCTCTCAATAGCGCCCAGAATACAGGACCCTAATCCTTCTTCGTAAGCAACCATTGATATACTCATGACTGCTATGCCTGCGTCATGACCACAGTTCTTGCGAATTTCTTTGTCCAGTAGAACTATTATGTAGGCCCGCGGCATCTCTTTTTCGCTTGGCTCATAATCCGGGAGGTATCCCGCCCAACTCGTTGTACCGAACACTTCTGCCAGCGACTCCTTATCATCAACGATGATATACTTTAACGGTTGCCGGTTCATTCCCGATGGAGAAAGCCTTGCAGCATCGACGCATTTTTCCAACACATCCTTGGGAACTGGCTCTTTTGTATACCTCCTAATTGTTCTTCGCTCTACTATTTTCTCGTAAATCATAATCCCAAGTCCAACGTTTAACTGAAGCATACATGCGTACGATTTGCTTAAAAGGTTAAAGCATTGCGCGCATAGGCGTGTGCATCAGTGTGGGGAGTGGGATTTCAACCCTCCACAGTATGGGAATATCACTTGCAAACTCTACATTTTCTTTATAGTGACCTATTCCAAAACCACAGGAGAAGTTTCAAAGGATACGAAATCAATAGACTCTTCCTATTGAAACGAAGGTGCACATATTTAAATCGGGTTCGGGTCAAATATCAATTGCCTTGAAAAACAAGCAGTTCAGGATAAGCTAATACTGTGGCTTCACATCTATTCGGATAGGCGGTTGTGTATGAACTTACCAGAGACTCCAGAAGATGCTGCTCATGGCGGTTCAGGATGGTCTCCAAGAACGGAGTCACTGCTGCAGGAGATTGGAAAGATTTGGGAGAAGTGTGGTGTAGACTCAGAATGGGCGCCCCTTAAGGCAGTTCTGATGTATCGACCGGGGCCTGAGATTGAATCTATCACTGATGCTGACGATGCCCTCATGCTTGATATTCCAGATGCTACTGGAGCTAAAGGGCAACATGACAGTTTGGTTGAAGCATATCGCGATGCTGGCGTAAAAGTACTCTATGTCACGCCAGACGACGTTCCTCCTCCCAACTTGATGTTTGTTGCTGATCTCTTCTTCATGACCCCTGAAGGAGCGATCTTGGCCCGACCAGCATCCACTGTACGTGCTGGTGAGGAGCGTTTCGTTGCGCGAAGGCTTGCTGAATTGGGCATCCCGATCCTGCGCTGTGTAAGAGGGAGGGGAGTCTTCGAGGGAGCAGATGCGTCTTGGGTTGATTCAGACACGGTAATTATAGGAACGGGACTTCGCACAAACAGTGAGGGAGCAGCTCAAGTGACGAGTCTCCTGCAAGAGATGGATGTAGAGGTTGCTAGAGTTAGTCTACCTCAGGGGGCAATGCACTTGATGGGGACCTTGCGTTTTGTTGACCGAGACCTTGCCATATCCTGGCGTACCAGAACCCCTCAAGCAGCTGTTGAGGCTCTTCAAAGCCATGGTTTCACCGTTTCCTTCGTTCCCGACGAAGACGAAGCCATCCATGGACTGGCTCTCAACTTCGTAACATTAGGGCCGAAAAGAATTGTGATGCCTGCTGGCAATCCGAGAACTCAGTCTTACTATGAAGACATGGGTATTCGATGTAAGACAGTTGAGATGAATGAAATCCATAAAGCAGCTGGTGGGATCGGCTGCCTCACTGGCATTCTAAACCGAGAGTCAACAACGTAAATTGGAGATAAGGCCTACGTTAAGATCTTTGACAAACCCGTAAATAGGCCAAAAAGTGAGGGTGTTTGCCAAAGGGTGCGGAGGGGTGGGATTTGAACCCCCTATCAGATGAAGATATCACCCAATCTCCCCTTTTCCTTTAATGTAAAAACCCATTCAATAGACAGAGCGCGCCAATAGGCAGACTTTTGTCTGTATTAAGAAGACACAGATTTCAATTGGCTGATTTGTGCTTCTCGGTCTTATCGTCGATTTCTGCTTCTATTAGTAGATCCACGTGAGCCCCTAAGGAAAGAACTCGTTTAACCCATTTTTTAATCCATTTCAAGGCAGACGTTAACAATACAACCCACTGTTAATTTAGTTCCAACTTAGCCAAGAACATTTCCAAATATAAGAAAGTATCATACACACTCGAACAACACTTCTTTATACATGCAGGATTAAACGTTTTTGACAGAGAGACAACGTCGTAAACATGGAAATACGCAAACAACCCCTATATTATGAAATCGCATTTGGTTTTATTGACCCGAAAGAACGGGAAGCAGAAATAATCTTGAAAAGTGTGGGGGTAGG
>JAOZHM010000098.1 GCA_026014845.1 Candidatus Bathyarchaeota archaeon | reverse complement strand
TTATTTCTTTTCCCGGAACCGCTCCACCCTGGTAAAGTCTAAAGCCGTAGAGTTTTTCAGCTTCGTTTCTAGGCATCCGAGAAGTTTCCACAGGAATATTTCTTAAAACTGTTTGGTTTGCCAATTTTTCTATTTTGTGTACTTCCTTCAATGTTAGCCTATGATAATGTGAAATGTCCAGTCTAGAGCGGTTGACGCCTTTTTGTGTTCCAAACTGCCAAACATGTTGCCCTAGAACGCGTCTCGCAGCCCCGCTAATTACGTGTGTGGCAGTGTGATTCTTCATGAGACTGTATCGTTTTTCCCAGTCAATAACTCCTTTAACAATGCTGTTCTCTTTTGGAACCGTGCCCTTCACTTTATGGACAATTACCTTGCCGACTTTTTGAACATCAACAACCTCAACTTTATTTCCTTCAAAAACTAGGTAGCCTATGTCTGCTGGTTGTCCTCCGCCTTCGGGATAGAAGCATGTTTTGTCAAGAACAACATATTCGCTGTCTATCGCTTTGACGACTTTTGCGTCAAACTCCTTCGTGTATTGGTCTTGATAGTACAAGTGCTCTGTTTCTGGAAGATTTGAAACCTCTGTTTCCAGCTTTTCTTCTGGTTTCGCCTTTTGCACTTTTTTGGGTGCTTGCATGTGTCTTTCTGCTATTAAAGCATAGAAGTTTTCTGGAATCTCCGCCTTTAACCCTTCTTTTTCGGCGAACTGCTTAACAATTTCAGGTGGAAGTCCATGCGAATCATATAGTTCAGTCAAGGTTTTCACGGGGATTTCTGGAATGTTCTTTGTCTTTAGCTCCCCTGCGATTCGCTTCACTAGTCCTCCGCCTCTTTTGATGGTTTCTTGAAACTTCTCTTCCTCAACTGAAAGGATTTCCATTATTTCGTTTTGCATTTCCTTAAGTTGTGGGTAATCCTTGGACCAGAAGTCGATTTGCATGTTCATAATATCGTAAAGCTTGTCCGTTATGTCCAACATTTTAAGCAGCCTGTAAACTCTGCGGAACAGAAGTCTCGCTAAGTATCCTTCTTGAATGTTTGATGGAACAATGCCTTCAGAAAGTATGAAGCCTAAGCATTTGGTGTGGTCTGCAACTGCAAAAACGTTTTCGATGGGAAGCAATAACTCGTCTAACTCTTTTGCTTTCATTCCAATAATTTCCGCTATTCTTTTTCTAGCTTTAAGTCTACTAGCTGTTTTGTCCAAGCTTACTAAGCCGGAAACCTCAGCTACCTTCATCAGCAAATCGTTTTCTATTCCGCCTACTCCAGCCATTTCAAAAATCTTATCAAGCAAGCCGCCGTAGACTGCTTGAAAACAACTTGGTACACCTTGGGAAAGCCATGCATAGCGGTCTATTCCGTAACCAGTGTCAACTGTCCTTATGGGCAACTTGACAAATTCGTTGTTGATGACTTTATATTGCATGAAAACGAGTGTGTCAACTTCTAAACCTCGAACAATACATTCAACATCTGGACCAGCGTTTCCACCGCCAACCCAGACATCTTCCTTGTAGATGACTTCTTCAGATTTCACTCCCAACTCTTTTGTGATAAACTCATGATGGTATCTTACAGTCTGGTCTTTCCAGTAAACCTCCTTGTCCGGATAGTTAAATGCGTGATGCCCGCCCATTTCAAAAATTGTTAAGTGTCTGCCAAAAGTTGGACCAGTGTTGGCTATGTCCACCAAGCGTATGCATGGTTGAACAATCACAAGAGGATTTGCTGGCGGTGGAGCAATTCCCTCTGTTACATATGGCTGAAAATCAATTATGCTCGCGTTTGTTAGGTAAATGTCGTCTCTCCATCTTGCCACTACTGGATAAGGCTTTATACGGGTGTGTCCATGTTTTTCAAAAAACGACAGGAAAGCCTCACGCATCTCACGTAAACTGTAACTCTTTCTTGTCGGCGGATTGTTTATGAACGTGTAGAATGTGCAACCTTCAGGGGTTGCTTCCCCACAAGTTTCTTGGTCTGGATTTTGCGTCCAAAAATATTCTTTGCATTTGGGACATAATTTCCTTACGTAACCTTCTTCTTTAAAGAACGGTATGCTGTATTCCTCTTTTGGAAACTTTTTCAATGTTGAGACCCTCGACGTGTTGAAATCAGCTTTTCCAAAGGATTATCGAGAATCAAACATTTAACCATTTCACTATCCGAGTTTAAAGCCAAGCAAGAAGCCAGCCAAGAAGCTTCCCATGAAAGGCAAAAGGGATATTAAGCCGACAAGCCATGCTGCCGCTTGACCAGCAAAATCGAGCAAACTAGCCAGTGCATTCCAAAACTCTTCGTAATTTACGCTTATTATCCCGCTTGTGCCTAAGTAAAGGAGAAAGATTATGAACAAGCCCATCAACACAACTATGAGTTTACTTATTTTCTTAATTGCGTATCCGACTATGAAACCGCCTATTCCACCCACACCTAACTGGTAAACTACTGACGGCAAAACAGCACTCATTAAGCCTTTCCTCTCACATAGGCTAGCACAAGTTTGATTTAAATGCCTATTGCCCATAATTGCAAGTCATGTCATAAGAAGGGAGGTAAAAAAGCATGGACATATTTGAGATATACATACTGAACCTCGTACTCACCCTAGGCATGTTCGTTGTTTTAATCTTCCGAGCGTGGATTGAACTGAAAAATTACCGTATGATGTGGAAGGAACTGGAATGGAGACAGACATATCAGGCTGTCGGACGTGTACTTAAAACTGAAAGAGGCATGTTTTCAAAAGTTGAAGGTGGAGACGATCTGTATCAACTGCTTTGCGAAATCTTCAAAGTGAACAAAGAATAAGAATCAAGGAAAATGCCAATCCTCAATTAACCCTTTAAATATTGCGTGACTTTTCTCCAGTCCGTAACGCCTAAACGGCTTAGTCAGATGCCTCTGAGACCGAGTCGAAGTCATGTACAGGCTTTTCTTTATTTCACGCTCCATTTTGACCTCGATTTTTCCAAGATCAGCGTATCTTGAACCACATTTTTCACATCTGAAGCCCTTATTCCTTCCCATAGATTTAAGCCGCTTTCCACACTTTGGACAAACCGGATTGTAATAAACGATTCTTGGTGCAAGCTTTAGAACCCTGATTTTTTCAAGGTTTATAGTGAGCGGATAACTTTGCGAAGGAGCACGAACACCCCCGTAGACTTCCACGTGATCTCCTGCAATCAGCTTTCTTGCGATTTTGCGGAGAACACCTGTTGGTTCATAAGCTGCGCAATCAACCTGTGCGCTTTCGTCTTTAATTGAGAAAATTACGTGTCTTCTCGGGATTATCTTCGGCTTTTCCACTACGGTTCCTCTAGTAATCACTGGGTTATATGGTTTTATTTGACTCAACTGCTTAACTCGTTTCAGATGAGCGTCTGTTCCCTGATTAGTGCGGAAAATAACCCATCTTTCAACAGGTTCAAGAGGTTTGACCATTTCATATGCTTTCTTCACGATTTCTGGAGTTTCGCCTCTGATACCGAGAAGAATAGGGTCTGGGCCTCTCGGTGTTATGAGAACCCTTTCTTTTTCTTGGTCAACATTGTTGAACGTGTAGGGTGCTGTCGCCTTATCCATCTCAACAATCGAAGATTCGTCAACCCTCCTTTTCAAACCATAATTTTCTGGAACGCGATACGCAAGGACTTCAAAAGTGTAGTCGCCTTGA
>JAOZHM010000011.1 GCA_026014845.1 Candidatus Bathyarchaeota archaeon | reverse complement strand
CTTCGCTGGGCGGTCCAGAAGCATACTCCTCTACCCGTGGAAAAAATCCTATCGATGCATATTGAATGAAGCCTATCGGAACGCCGCTAAAATATGCTATAAAGCCACAGTTCCCGAACTCTCTGATTACTTTTTTGAACCATTCCTGCTTTTCACGCTCCATTTCTGGCTTCAACATTTTTTCATCAAATGGACCACTTGTTTGCCAGTAAAGGCAATATTTACATGGGCTAGGGATGTCTTTGAAATTATGCTTGTCAACTTTTTCAATTTTGAGCAATGCTTTTTCCTCTTCACAGGAAACGCGTGCTATGTTTATGCCAATAATTACTAAAACTATGCTAAAACTGTTCACTCGTGGAAAATAGAGCACAAAACAAAAATCACATGATTACTATAAAATTGCCCATGAACCCTCAAATTAACATAATATTGCTTGGAACAGGCGGTGGAAGATTCGCAACAATCACTCAGAAGAGGCGTACTGCTGGAATCCGCATAATCAGCGAAGGCTTAAACTTTCATTTAGACCCTGGCCCAGGAGCACTGGTTTACTCGATTAACGAAGGCTTAAACCCTCAAAAACTTAACGCTGTTTTCGTTTCCCACGGTCATCCAGACCATTACACAGACGCTGAAGTTCTAATAGAAGCCATGACCAAAGGCACAACAAAGAAACGTGGAGTTCTAGTCGCCTCGAGAAGCGTGTTACACGGTAATGAAACGGGATTAAATTCTGTTGTTTCCAAGTATCATCAGCAAATGCCTGAACGTGTAATCGAGGCTTCACCAAACAAGAAGTTCCAGATCGGCAACATCAACGTTTCCGTAACCGAAGCAAGACACACAGACCCTGACACCGTAGGGTTCAGGTTTGAAACCTCAGAATTCGGAAGCTTCGCCTACACAAGCGACACAGAATATTTCGAAGGCATAAGCAAATACTATGAAGGCATAAGACTTCTCATATTGTGCGTGATGAGACCTTCTGGGAAGCCTTGGAAAGGACATATGACAACAAACGACGCGATAAAAATCATTGAAGAAGCACATCCAGAACAAGCTGTTTTGACGCATTTTGGGATGCAGATGATATTTAAAGGACCAGCAAGAGAAGCAAAACTAATCGAAAAAGAAACTGATGTTCCAACAATTGCTGCCAAAGATGGAATGCAAATAAGATTCGGAGAAACAATAAGCCTACAAAAAAGCAAGAAAGCCAAGCAAAGTCTAAACAAATATTTCTAAAGAATTTTAACCCATAAAGCTGTATAGTACCCATGAAAGAGTGTGAATCTATGCGGCTCGTACTACGAATAGGCGGCTCAGTTATAGCTTCACCAATCAATCCAGCCCTAATCAGCAACTACGCCAATTTATTGAAAGATTTGAAGAAACAAGGACATGAAATAGCTGTTGTCGTTGGCGGCGGCGCCATTGCAAGAGAATTTATCAATCTTGCGAAGGATCTGGGACTTGACGAAAGAGTTCAAGATGAAGCTGCAATTTCTGTTTCAAGAATTTTCGCTCTACTCTTCCTTCAGAAACTTGGAGAATTAGGCTGTGAAGCTGTCTCATTAACGATTGAAGATGCTGTGAAAAGTTTACGTGAAGGAAAAATTGCAGTTATGGGCGGCTTAAAACCAGGCATGACCACAGACACGGTTGCAGCGTTAATTGTTAAACAAGCAAATGCTGAATTGTTCATCAAAGCCACAGACCAAGAAGGCATCTACAATAAAGACCCTAGAAAGCATGCTGACGCCGTCAAACTTGACCATCTAAGTTATGAGGATTTATCCCAAGTGTTCGCCGAAGATAAACATAAAGCTGGAATACACCAGATTCTTGACCCAGAAGCAGTCAAAATTCTTAGAAAGAGACGAGTTAAAGTTATTGTTGTGAACGGGTTTAAACCTGAAAACGTCTTATCTGCTGCCAAAGGAGAAAAAGTTGGAACACTAATCGCATAATATATTGTGATGTATCTTCTTTGACATAAGGCTTATATATCGCCCTTGATATCGACTGCGATATCGGCGGTGATATGATGTTTGAAGGACCACCACACCCATTTAAACCCTGGATGAGACATACGCCAAGCGTTCCACCTGGTTTCCTCAGATTCTTTGTGCTTAAACTCCTAAAAGAGAAATCTATGTCTGGATCAGAAATGATGACGGCAATTGAGAAGGAAACAGGTGGACGATGGAAACCAAGTCCAGGCTCGGTCTATCCCCTTCTAGCATGGCTCCAAGATAACGGTCACACGAAGGGGTTACCAAAGGAAGAAGATGGAATGAAACGCTACAGGCTTACAGAAAAGGGAGAAAAATTTTTTGAAGAACAAACAAAATTCAAAAAGAGACTGGACAAAAAATTAGAGTTTCTGGCACCTCCACCTCCTCCATTCCTTAGCGAGATCTGGTTTAACTCTCATGCGAAAAAATTGCGTGAAATTCGAGGACCTGCCAGACGATTTGCTAGGGCACTTTTCAATCTTAAAATGACTTTAGAAGAAAATTTTACGGAGGAAGCTTTAAAAGAGGTTGGAGAATTTTTGAACGGCACCGCTGAAAAAATCGAGGAAATGAGCAAGAGAATCAAAAGAGGATGATATGTGTGACGACACCTGTTGTTGAAACAACGAACCTAAAAAAAACTTACATGCTTGGAAAAGTTCCGGTAAATGCCCTTCAAGGAGTGAATTTGAAAGTTGAAAAGGGCGATTTCCTCGCAATCTTAGGCCCTTCTGGAAGCGGCAAATCTACGCTTCTGAATATGATCGGCGCATTAGACAAGCCAACAGAGGGAAAGGTCTTCATAGAAGGTGTTGACGTCTCCACATTAAATGACAATGAACTGGCTGACTTAAGGCGGGAAATAGGCTTCGTATTCCAATTCTTCAACCTTATTCCACGGCTCACTGCAAAAGGAAATGTTGAATTGACGATGGCTATACCTGGCTTAGGCAAGTCTGAGAGAAGAAAACGTGCTGAAGAAGTTCTCGAAACTGTAGGCTTGAAGGAAAGAGTGAACCATAAACCAGCTGAACTCAGTGGCGGTGAACGTCAACGAGTGGCAATTGCTAGAGCTTTAGCAAACAACGCAAAATTTCTCTTAATGGATGAACCTACCGGAAACATAGATTCGAAAACTGCAAGCGGAATAATCGAGCTAGTTAAAGGGCTGAACAAGGAGAAAGACGTAACCATAATAATAGTTACACATGACCAGCACATAGCATCGCAAGCAAAGAGAACAGTGCAAATGCTTGACGGCTTGATAATCAAGGAAGAGGTGAATTAACATGAAAGTAAGTGACGTTTTCTCCTATGCCTTCGGTGCAATACGATTGAGGAAACTTCGTGCAGGCTTAACAACCTTAGGCGTAGTTATCGGCATCGCAGCTATCGTTGCATTGCTTTCAATTAGCCAAGGCCTTCAAGATAGCATAACTGAGCAGCTTCAAACAGGATTCGCAACCAACACGTTAATTGTTTCTACTGGAGGAGGCTTCGGTATGGGTCCTGGCGCAATGACCGCAACTGAATCTGATTTCAATTTGCTGGTTAATTATACACAAATAATTGATGAAATAGAGGATGTTGTCATGTCAGTGGCGGTAATTCAAAAGCCAGGCTGCCACATCAGATCTGGCGAAAGAGAGCTCAAGCTCACCGTAGTAGGCGTGGATTTCGCCAAATATGCAAACATTTACAGCAGTACCTTTGAAGCTGAAAGTGGAGAAATACCCCTAGATCCAGAAAACGAAACAGTCGTAGTTGGAAAACGAGTTAGTGACCCTTGGAAGAATGGAACACTATTCTGTGATGTAGATGATGGTGTCGAGATCGTTTGGACTACAGGCACACTCTTTGATGCAAAAAATGAAACTTACACTGGCCATGTTGCGGCTGTTCTCAAGGAGATTGGAGGCTTCGGCATCGGGCCTTCAGATTCTAGTGTTTACATTCCAATTTTGCAGGCT
This sequence comes from Candidatus Bathyarchaeota archaeon, assembly GCA_026014845.1. Taxonomy (GTDB): domain Archaea; phylum Thermoproteota; class Bathyarchaeia; order Bathyarchaeales; family Bathycorpusculaceae; genus SOJA01. The sequence goes on along the minus strand of JAOZHM010000011.1, from coordinate 4,563 downwards.
CAGAGTTTCTTTGGAACGGATGAATGCGATACGATAATTGTGCAGTTAGAAAACGATGATGAAGCAACGATTGAGAGTGTATCTGAGGCTATAGACGGGGCTTTTAGCGGCCAAGTTTCAGTAACTTCTTCAACAGCTATGCTTGACATCATGTCATCAGTTTTCTCCACGGTAGAGCTTTTCTTAGCTGGGATTGCTGCCATCTCGCTTCTAGTGGCGGGGATAGGTATTATGAATATTATGATTGTTTCTTTAATGGAACGTACAAGAGAGATAGGTATACTGAAGGCTTTGGGCATGAAAAGTCGAACTGTGCTTTCCATTTTCTTAAGCGAAGCAGTGATAGTTGGCTTGATGGGTGCAGCAATTGGCATAGCTTCAGGTTGGGGTCTAGCACACGTAGTCGCAAGAGTCTTTAGTGGGGGAGGAGGCTTTATGCCAGCAGGAGATCATGCTGCAGCCGCAGGTGGAATGACGATAACCCCTGTCTTAACACCAACAGTGTTCCTAGGCGCCTTTGCCTTCGGCTTAATAGTCAGCGTAGTCTTCGCACTCTACCCAGCTTGGCGAGCTTCAAAACTTAAACCAGTAGAAGCTTTAAGATATGAATAAGACAATTCTGTAAAGGAGAGGCTTTCCCTTTGAAAAGACTCTATCCAGACCAGCCAATCATAGGCGTAGGTGCAGTCATAATCTGCAATGGCAAAATTCTACTTGAAAAAAGAAAAGGTGAACCTGGAAGAGGCAAATGGACTATTCCTGGCGGTTTAGTGGAACTAGGCGAGAGTGCAGAGCAGACAGTAATGAGGGAAGTTGCAGAAGAAACTAACCTTGAAGTTGAACAGCCTGAACTTATCGACGTTGTCAACAACGTAATTGTCGATGAAAATGACGAGATAAAATATCACTTTGTAATCGTGGATTATTTTGTGAAACTTAAAGGTGGAACGCTTGAAGCTGCGGATGACGCTGCAGAATTGAGATGGGTCGAATTCGGCGAAGTGGAAAAATACGATTTAACAAGAAGTTTCAGAGAATTTTTCCAAAGAAATAGGCAAGAACTGGAAAAGTTTAATTCATGTCCTTAAAGAATAGTCTTGTTTCTCCCATTGTTTTGATGTCTAGGGCTTTAACCTTAACAACCATTGGGAAATCTTTAACGACTTTTCCAAGAACTAAACAGTGACGCGGAGGCAAATCCGTAGCGATGGATTTGACCGTTTCTGCGTCCACTCTTGCTGCTCGTGAAACAGCTTCCAAGTCACGTTCGTTTGTGAAGTTGAAGAGGAAAATGTTGTCTGCTTGGCGGTATATGTTTTCGCGAATTGTGTTCGGCTGGTTTGTTATGAAAGTTGTGAATATTCCAAGATGGCGCATGCGTGTTACGATGTCGTCCCAATAGGTTTCACGTAAGTAGAGGTGAGCTTCCTCGGCGAATAGGAAAACAGCCTTGAGTTTCCAGCTTGTTAACAATTCAACAAGTTTTCCAAGCACGTATTCAACAACTATCTGTCGGTCAATGGAGGATGTGTTTCGCAAGTTTATTATGATGGCGCCTCCTTGATTTTTTGCCTTGAGTAGGCTTTCTTTGAGGAGCATGGCTTCGGCAACGTTGTCTGTGAAGAAGCGAGAGTTTAGTAGAGCGTAGTAGCGGGAGAAGAGGGCGTCTCTGACGTGGTGGTTGCAGCGGCTGTTGCGTATGGCTTCACCTAATTCATGTAGCGTAAGGTTGTCTTTTTGTTTTAGGGTTCGCCATATGGTTCTGAACTCGCGAGCGGATGTTCCAGGTAGGTGTAGTGCGTGGATTAGGATGCTTAGCAAAACGTGTAGGTGCAGTTGTTTTAGGAGGACTTTGAAGTTTTGAGAAGGTGCTAAAACGTGAATCTTGTTGTGGTATGCGTTTCTTTTTCCGTCGGATGTCATTCCTAAGCTCGTGTACTCCCCGTTTAAATCAAACACAACCACAATGGCTCCGTACCTTATTAGGTTAAGCATCAAAAGTTTGGACAGATGAGATTTACCGGTTTCTTTCTTCCCAGTTACTATGTTTAGTCTTCCATCCACTGATGAAGCATCTATTGTCAAGAGCATAGAATCTTTCGTGCCGCCTAAGACTATTGGAAGTTTTCCAGTGGTCTTTGCCATTTTTAGCAGAGTTGGAATCGGCAGTTTTTTGATTGATGATTGAGAGCGGGAGGGAAGCCATGAACTGTTAGGGCTTAAGCTTTCGTTGTTCATTGTTGCACGGATTTTGCATCGGAGAAGCCTTGCATCTTGAATGTACGTGATGTGTGGAGCAATTTCTAAAGGGTCAAAATCTTCGCCTTGTATGAGTTCTCCGCCGTCTGGGAGACTGCGGAGCAGTTCTTCGAGGATGCCTGGAATGTTTGCGAATTGAACGTCGATTACTTGTACGATTAATCCTTTTCCAATGTCGCCGTCTTCGATGAGTAGGTAGTCGCCTTTTTCTACAGTTTCGTTTGGAAAACTTAGAATTTGGACGATGTTGCCCTCTTTCTTGTAGAGTTTCATGAACAGGTTTCACCTTTGCCGAAGGGTCCGAACAAGAGTTTGTGCATGTCTGGTCTGTTGATGATTTTTAGGTTGTATTTGCGTGTGATGAAATGTTGCATGGCTATGACTTCGTTTGCTGTGAAGGTGCAGAGGATGTGGGCTAAACGTAGGGTTTCCGGGTAGCTTTGTGAGAATAGGTCGTTTCCTAAGAGTTTTTCGAGGGCTTCGATTTTTTGTTCAGTGAGGACTTGTTTGTCTATGTCGAGTCTGAAGGCGTAGTTTCCTTTGGTTAGTTTAGCCACGTAAACATCACCTAGCAGAATGATTGGAGGTTTAGGCTTGAGGCCAGTTATCTTGAACAAGTAGGGTGGCTTATGTTTGACTGGTATGTCTGTTATGAGGTATCCGTTGAATCTTAAAGTGGTCATTTTTGAGAAGGCTAAGACTACGTTCTGTTTTTTTCTTGCGTTGTCTAAGATTTCTTTTATGCGTTGTGTTGGGGTGTCGTTGATTCCTGAGGTTAGTGAGCCGTCGAAGAGGATTAGGCCGTTGTTTACTGTTTTTGAGAGCATTGTTTGTTGCCATCTTTCGAGGAGGCTTGCTATGCGTGTTGGCATTTGTAGAAGACTTGGCGAACCATTGTGGTTGTGTTCGTGTGGCGAGTTGAGATATGTTCTCTGTAGTGCATTGTAGACTTGTTTTTTGTTTTCTTCTGTTACGTGAAAGATGAAGGGTCCGAACCGCATGTATCTGTAGTGTCTTTTGTGTTTCCAGATGGTTGCTCCTCTGACTGCTATTACCATGCCTTTGGTTGTTTCTCCGATTTTTATGCTTGAAGTGTCAACGGCTGCAACCATTGTTTCTTTTAGTCTTGGCTTTAACGGTATGGGTTGTAATGTTGTTCTTGTGGTTTGTATTTCTTCTGAGCTGTTTTGTTGAAAAAATTGTTGATTTAGTTGAAAGGGTTGGTTTTGTGCATGCTTGAGTGAGTGTATGCTTAGTTCTATGAAGCGTTGGGGTAATGATGTGTCTATGGTGGGTTGTGGAAAACTATATTTTGGTGTTGTTGTAATAGCTAATTGTTTGATCAACATGATTCACCAATAAGCAGTTGTTTGAGAAGGAAATATTTAAATGTTGTGCATGTACAAGATGCACAATTCAATATGCAATAGGTGAAAAGTTGACAGAAAAAACAGTAAAGCCGCCTATACACGTGAAGATGAAGATAGGAGATATAGAGTTCGAAATAGAATGCCAAGAAGAACAGCTTCAAGCAACGGTTGACAAAATTCTGTCAGCAGTAACGGAAAAACTGAAAGAAACACGACTAATGACTGAAAGAACGGCACCGCCGCCGAGAGCCGCAACGTGTAAAGGCTTAATCCAAAAACTTTGGGAAGATGGATGGTTTGGAACTTCTAGAGGCTTAGGTGAAGTACATAGTGAAATGGCGAGGCGGGGATTTCATTATGACCGTACGGCTGTAGCTCATGCACTAATAGATCTAGTGAAAGACGGAATACTGGCAAGACAAGGAAAACCAAGAAGATACCAATACACACAAAAAAGACCACCATAACCCATCAAGTTTCGACAATTCATCAAACCTACAGAATTCTAACGCGCGGAATTAACCACTAAAAATATTTGAGATGGGGTCACGGGGATTTGAACCCCGGACAATTAGGGATATCTCCCGAAAACCCTAATTTTTTTCGGGTATCTGACATCTCCATCATCAAGTAACGTATCGATTTGACACTTATAAAATCCTATGGAAGAAAGTTCTAGACTTGTTTAGGGTTTTATATCTTGTAGAATCTGTCAGACTTGGCTCTTTTCTTGTAGGCTATGACTGCTAGTAGCGTTGCTATCATGAATAATGGTAGAATAAGGAATGATGGAAACTCTTAGTGTACGAAGGCATAATAGATGTGGATTGCTAAAATAGTGTTTGGGTAAAATGGGTTATCTATCCGTAGGCTATTACACAGTGTGTCTTAGTCCTTTGTTTTCTATGTTCGTCTACATATCTGCTTCAACGCT
>JAOZHM010000010.1 GCA_026014845.1 Candidatus Bathyarchaeota archaeon | reverse complement strand
TATTACCTATTCCCTTATTCCCTTGTCCCTACCGAAAATAGACCTCTGCGTTGCAGTTTCCATAAGCGCAGTTATAGCTGTCGTCATAGCTTTTGTATTCTATCGAATGGCCCTCAAAAATGCGCAGGAATTCTTGAGAAAGGCTGAGATTTAGACATGCCAATTGAACAATTTTGAATCATTAGCTGGTTCTTTTTGTAACATCTGACTTCACAAGTTTAAGAGCGGCTATTAGGATAGAGGTGATTGTGTAAACCGCTATGATGGCGGCTGCCAGTTGAATGTCGCCGCCCGGCATAGATACGAAGGGGCTTTCCGGTGCAGTTATGAGTTCCGAGGCTACGAAGCTCGGGAGGTTTGAGACGCTCCAGTTCGGAAGCCACTTACTAACTTCTAGGTAAAGCTGCTCTCCTCCACTAATGAAGTACATCGTGGAAAGAATACCGTCAATAAATAAGGAGGCCACAAGTATGCCGATGGCAGCTAGTATGGAAAGGGTGGTTCTCCTGAAGACTTCGCTGAACATGAACGCCATGGAAAAGAAGAGCATATTTGCGTAAAGGAGAACCAAATAGATAACTGGGACAAACTGGATTGACTCCTGAGGACCGAAGAGTCCATAGGCCAATGTAGCTCCGAGAGTCGTGGTTAGAGCTATCACAAAACCAAGAAGTGACAAGCCACCCAAGAACTTTCCTGTCATATACTCAATCTTTGTAATGGGCTTCGATAATAGTATGTCAGCAGTTCCTCGCTCGTATTCTTCGGACATGGAACCTCCAGCAATTACGATAGCTATGAGCGGGATGAACAGACTCTGAGGGCCTAACACGCCAACAAGCCACATCATAGCTTTAACCTCTTCTAAGGAAGGCCCAATGACGGTGAACCCCGGAGGTGGATTAGTGAAAAAGTAGTAAAACAAAGCAAACAGTCCGACTTGAAGCGCCAAAGCCAGAATCAACAAAACAAGGAATTTCTTTTTGGCTATGGCTCTCCTCCACTCGTAGCCCACGATAATTGCAATTCTTTGAAAGGCGTTCATGTTATTGGCCTCCTTTTAGAGCGCGGAGATAGGCGTCTTCTAACGTTATTTGATGAAGGTTTAAACTGAGTAACACACCCTTGTGCTTAAAGATTTCTGAGGAGATTTCTCCTCTTAGGTCTTTTTTCTCCTTCAGCTCTATTCTTAACTTGTTTTCCTCCGACTTCACGTCTTGTACGTAGTCTAGTTTTTTGAGGGCTGAAATCATTGTTTTTGTTACTTTTTTCAGTTCTGCTTCTATGACCCATTGTTGAGTGAAGGTCTCAAGCACCTGTGTTATTGGACCATCGAAGACCATCCTGCCTCTGTTGATCATTCCCACGTGGGTGCAGATGCGTTGAACTTCGTCCAGAAGGTGGGATGAAATGAAGATGGTTTTTCCTTGTTTTGAGAGGGTTGTGAAGAGATTTCTGAAGTGGGCTGTGGCTTCTGGGTCCATACCGATCGTAGGTTCGTCCATAATGAGAACCATGGGATCGTTAACGAGGGCTAGGGCTAAGGAGAGCCTCTGAACCATTCCTTTACTATACTTTCCAATCTTTTTGTCTCCCCACTCTTCTAAGCCAACGAGGTCGAGGAGTTGTTTAATCTTCTCCTTCCTAGCCTGTGTAGCCAACCCAAACATCTTTCCCATGAAGTCTAGCAGTTGTTCTCCGGTGAAGAAAGTTTGCAGAGTTGGCAGTTCCGAGGCGTATCCTAGGCTTTGAAGCGCTTGAACCGGATCTTTGGCTGGGTTTATGCTGGCTATTTGGATTTCACCTTGGTCTGGTTTTAGGAGACCAAGCATGGTTCTTATGGTTGTGGTTTTTCCTGCTCCGTTCGGGCCTAGATAGCCGTACACCCAGCCCTTGCCGACTGCGAAGGAGACAGAGTCTAGGGCTTTGAAATCTCCATAATATTTGGTTAGGCTTGAAACCGTTATGATTGGTTGAGACGCCAAAGCATTCCCCAAGTTTTGAACATACTTTTCGTGAAGTCCCTAATATATTTAACAGTTAAGGCTTTACAGGGTTGATACATCTCTAGCGACTTCTTGAATCCTCTGCGTAACCTCCACTTGAAATGTAACCGCATCTTTGGTTTCAATTCGACAAGTTTGAGATCTCCGCGAGTTATAGGAAATTAATAACTTAAATAAGACAAGTAAAGCACAGTTCAAAGTATAACGGCAGGAGGAGTAAAAATAGCCGCGGACGATATAAGAGAAAACGATTTCCTAGAGGCTTTGTTAACCATCCCAGCGATATATAGTTACAAAATTTCAAAGAACTCAAGGTACGTTGCTTTTACTTGGAAAAACGTTCATCCCAATCTCGACGTCTTTCTGGTCCCAACCGACGGGTCGAGAAGACCCATTGCCTTAACAGAAACACCAGAGGCAACTTTCATTGTAGATTTTGCTCCGGACTCCAAGTCAGTTATTGTGGGAGAGGACAAAAACCGAAACGAAAGAGTACGATTATTCGAAGTGAAAATAGCCAAGCCCAGAGAAATGATTCCTTTAACAGAAGAAGATCCGCCTTTCTTTTTACGGGGAGGAATGTTGCATCCAAACAGGAAGTGGCTTGTTTATGGTGCTAATTATGACCTAGAAAAGAAAAAGGAAGTTGAACCGACATGGGTTTACAGACAGAACCTTGAAAACAGAGATAGGATAGTCTTAGCAAAACCGAAAAAACCGACATGGCTCTACCCTCAGCTTAACAAACAAGGAACTCACGTGCTCTACAATCGAAAGGAACTTCACCCTAAAGGAGAACAATATTGGCTAGTAGACATCGAGGGGGAAGAAGATCGAGAAACACTCAATTTTGGACCTAAAGCAAAGGTTGAAGCAGTATGGTTGCCTGATGGGCGACATGTCGGATTTATTACGGAAACAAAGAACGGCAAAGCTCAAAAATACTATTCCTTGGGCATTTACGACATTGAAACAGAGGAAATCACATGGCTGATTGATAACCCAGACCGTAACATCGAAAGAATACACAGTCCCATCAATAGTCATCACTTGATAGCCTTGGAATATCAGAAGGCAACGGTGACACCTTCCATAATCAACTTAACAAACATGAAAGAAAAATTCCTACCTAAAATTAAAGGTTCACTCCTACCAATAGGTCCAGTGACTAACGAAGAGTGGGTCGGCTTATATTATTCGTCCACTCAACCACATGAAATTGTCAAGTTTAACCTCGACAATGTTGTACCCTCTCGTTTTCAAACGCTGACCCACGTTTGGGAACGAACAACTGTTAAACGTGAAGATCTTACTCCTGCAGAAGATTTTTGGTGGAAAGCGAAAGATGGTTTGAAAATTCATGGATGGCTATACAGTCCAAAGACTGCCAGTAAGAAAGCTATTGTTTACGTTCATGGCGGACCCACCGCTCATTCTGAAGACGCTATAAATCCTCAAATCCAATACTTTACCTCACGAGGCTTCAACGTTCTCGATCCAAATTATCGAGGATCAACAGGTTATGGCGTGGAATTTGAGGATTTAATTAGAGTTAGTGGTTGGGGAAGTGACGAACAAGAAGACATATGGTCAGGAATCAAAGCTCTGATGGAACGGGGAATAGCAAAGAAAGGAAAAATAGGGGTGACTGGAACAAGTTACGGCGGCTACTCAAGTTGGTACGCTATTACTAAAGCGTCAGAATTAGTTTCTGCAGCAGTTCCCATCTGTGGCATGACCGACTTAGTAGTGGACTATAAAACAACCCGTCCTGATCTACGCCCCTATTCTGAAGAAATGATGGGAGGAAACCCAAAACAAGTGCCCCAGCGATACTATGAAAGGTCACCCATAAACTTCGTCCATCAAATCAAAGGCAGGCTTATGATCGTTCAAGGCGCCCGTGACCCTAATGTTACACCTAGAAATGTGGAAGAGGTGAGGAAAAGGCTGGATAACGAAGGAATTGACTATGATCTATTAGTTTTTGAAGATGAGGGGCACGGAATACTGAAAACTAAAAATCAGAAAATCCTCTTCAAAAAGATCGCAGATTTCTTTGCTGAGGCATTAGAATAGCGTTTAGCAGATTTACTAGAAAAGAGTCATTAATATTTACTTGGCGCCAATGGAGAACGCGTGCTTTGTGTTCCATTTAGAATTGTTGTAGCCAATACCATAAGTTAGTAACATGTTGAAGATCGATAAGAGTTCACTTTAACCTATCTCTCTGGAGAATAGACGCTGTTGTTGTTCGTGTAACTTAAATACTGCTTAACTTAAACTCTTTATGGAATGTTGAGGAAAAGGAGATGGCTGAAGAAGAGGAAGCTGTAGTTGAGAAAAAGTATGAGCTTTTGGAGGATCTTCCCGGTATTGGTCCTGCCACTGCCCAAAAGCTGAATGAATTAGGTTTTCACACTGTCGAGTCTTTGGCTATGGCAGCTGCCCGTGAATTGGAGTCTGCCGGTATCGGTGAAAAAAAGGCTTTGGCGATCATTGGTGTTGCCCGTTCTACTATTAGTGTTTCTTTTGTCCGAGCTGACGAGCTTCTTAGGATGCGTCAGAACGTTTTGCGTTTGACCACCGGCAGCAAAGCCTTGGATGGGCTTGTTGGTGGGGGTTTGGAGACTCAGACCATAACTGAGTTTTATGGTGCGTATGGCAGTGGTAAAAGTCAGGTTTGTCATCAGTTGTGTGTGAATGTGCAATTGCCTCCTGAACGGGGTGGACTTAACGGTGCAGCCTTGTACATTGACACTGAGAACACTTTTAGAACTGAGCGTATTGTTCAGATGGCTAGGCATTTGGAGC
>JAOZHM010000097.1 GCA_026014845.1 Candidatus Bathyarchaeota archaeon | reverse complement strand
TGGGAGTCGGAATACACAATTTTCCTGAGGGATTTGCTACGTTGGTGGGTTCCTTGTACTCGATAAAAATTGGTATACTATTAGCGGCAGCTATAGCCATTCACAACATACCAGAAGGAATGTCAGTGTCCATGCCCATCTTTTATGCTACTGGAAATAAGAGAAAAGCTTTTCTGTATTCTTTTGCTTCGGGGATATTGGAGCCGATCGGCGCAGTAATAGGAGCCGCTTTCCTCTTACCCTTCATGCATGCAGAGTATATAATTGGTTGTGTCTTAGCCTTTGTTGCTGGCATAATGGTTTACATAAGCTTGGACGAACTGTTGCCAGCTGCTCACCAATATGGCCAAGAGCACATAGTAGCCATCGGAGTTATTTCTGGAATGGCTGTAACCCTATTTAGCTTAATCATGCTCAAGTGAGCCTCATACTTTCTCGTGATCTGGCAGAATCTTAACATGAGTAGGACAGAAGCCGCTTCATGGAATAATTTTCTTTTAAGCTTTTGTCGATATATAGTGCGCCAAATATTTATCAGGAACAAAGATAACCTCAGGTCTTCTTACAGACACTGCCACCTTTACCGCATTGGAAAAGGTGCAGCAGATATCACTTTCCACATTAATCTCTGCGTTTGTGTTAATCTCATCCGCCATGTGAAACTGGAACAAAAACAATCTCGTCCCCGTTTTTCAACATGGTTTCCAGCCCATTCAAAATACTGATTTCCCTTCCATTCAAGAGGATAAGTGTGTTTGGTCTAGGGTCCTGCAAGTCTGCGTCGATTAATGCCCCTTTAAGTTTGGGTAGTTCCTCAACGATTTTCTCTACGGTTTTTTTTACATTAGGCATGTCCCTGTACTCGATGGTGAGCTTGCTTTTGCCAGAGATGGTGCGGAAAGCTCCAATAAATCTTACAGTCACTTCCATTTTTCTCTCGCAGCCTCACGTTAGAAATCATGCTGTAGTATATCGAACGATAGATATTAACCTATTTTTCTAGAGTTGTTTCCTTGCCTTCTTCAAAAGATTATTGTATTTTGTTTACTTTAGTAATTCCAGAAATTGCTTGAAGTTGCGTGAATGTTCAATGGAGACCCAAGTCTGCACTAGTTGCAAGCGTAGGGAGGCCTTCTTTTTTAGGCCATACTCAGGAGAGAAACTTTGCAAAGGATGCTTCATCAAGTCTATTGAGGATAAGGTCACGGCGACCATCGTCAAGTATAATATGCTTCAGTATGATGATAGTGTAGCTATTGCGGTTTCAGGTGGAAAAGACAGCATCAGCCTATTACATATTTTGACCAAAATAGAGCTGGACTATCCGAAAGCCTCGTTTGTCGCGGTTACGGTAGACGAGGGAATTAGAAGATATCGAGACGAAGCCTTGAGAATAGCGACTAAAAATTGCAGAAAACTCAACATAGAACATCATGTAATCTCCTTTAAAGAACTCTACGGCTATACACTTGACGAGATTGTGGCGCATCTGAAAAAAGAGGGAAAAAGCAAGCTGACACCATGTGCATACTGCGGTGTCCTACGAAGAAAAGCATTAAACGTTGCAGCAAGAGACGTCAAAGCGAATAAGATTGCAACTGCCCACACATTGGATGATGAGACACAAACAATTCTCTTGAACATTCTTCACGGCGACCCATTAAGATTAGCAAAAGGGAAACCAATCACAGATCAGGTACATCCAATGCTTACGCGGAGAGTAAAGCCCTTCTGTGAGATCCCAGAAAAAGAAACAGCTCTGTATGCCTACATTGAGAAGATAAAGTTCCAAGGCATGCCGTGCCCATACGCTTCAGAAGCCCTGAGGAATGACATGCGTCTTTTTCTGAACAGAATGGAAGAGAAACATTCAGGAATAAAATTCACAATATTCAAGTCGATGGAAAAAATCAGGCCAGCCATAGGAAAAATGTTCAAAAAGGAGGAGTTAAGGGAGTGCATCAGATGCGGAGAGCCTACAGTTGCGAATGTATGTAGACCGTGTGAGATGCTTCTACAGTTGTTTGACGCTTAATTCCGAGTCTTGCTACGCTAGTCTTCTTCTTCATTTTAGAAAGGACTATTGTAGCTTGTGAGAAATATCTGGTCTTTAGAGTGCTGATGGGTTATGGAAAAAGGTTGAGAGATTACTGGAGCGCACTGTCACTAATCAAAATGTTTAAACGCAACATTTTTCGTTAGTGAGAAGTTGTTCGTAAAGAACGGACGGAGGAAGCAAAATATAATGTATAGAAGGTGATTGGAGATGATCCGTTTTGATCCGGATGAATATTATAAGAGGCAGTTTGTCCTCCGTGAGCTTGGGCGTGAAGGACAAGAAAAGCTAAGGCGTTCAAAAGTTGCGGTTATTGGGTTGGGTGGGCTTGGAAGTGCAGCAACTCAGTAC
>JAOZHM010000096.1 GCA_026014845.1 Candidatus Bathyarchaeota archaeon | reverse complement strand
TTGACATGATGGTTGTTACTCCTTGGGCTGTTAGCTTGCGTAGGAGATCCTTTATGATTCTAGCCGACTTTGGATCTAAACCGCTTAAGGGTTCGTCTAAGATGAGTAGTTTTGGCTTGTGAAGAAAGGCTGAGATTAGGGCGATTTTCTGTTTCATCCCTTGTGAGTAGCTGTTTATCATGTCGCCCTCCCTTCCCTCCAGTTCAAGAGCCTCCAAATGCTCTTCTATTCGCGTCTTCTTCTCTGACATCTCCACCGCATAAATGTCACCAACAAAGTCAAGGTATTCTAGTCCTGTCAAAAATTCGTAAAGACGCGGAGTCTCGGGAACGTATCCCACCTGCCTCTTCACTGCCACCGGATCCTCTTCCGCATTTATGCCCAAAACCTTCACAGATCCAGAGTCTGGCTTGACCAATCCTAAAATTATTTTTAGCGTGGTGGATTTCCCTGAGGCGTTTGGGCCTAGAAGGCCGAAGATTTCTCCGTATTTAACATCTAAGTCTATGTAGTCTACGGCTACTATGTCAGCGTAGCGCTTAGCCACTCTCCTTAACTCTACAGCGTATTCACTGGTTGAAAACATGGATGATTACCACAGCTGAAGAGACGAAAGAAAATATTTAAACGTTACACAGCCCAACAAGTATTTTTTGCCGAGAAGTTTACGTTTTCTTGATCAAACCAATCAATGCGATTATGATGCCAGCTAACGCTATAAGCCCGCCTAGAATCTCTATGGCTATTCAGAAACTCATGTAGCCGCTTGTAATGAAGGCTATCAAGCAGTTTCTCTGAGAAGCGTAAAAGCCCAAAGCCACGCCAACAATAAAAAGAACTAACCGAAGAGAACTAAACTTTTTGTCATAAGCAATCCCAACAAATCTTTGCAATCATCCTTTATTTGCTTTGCACCTTTTTATGCACACGATTGTGACTAACTCGTCTGGTTGAGCTATTAGGGCACCATCGAACTTTTCATTGTTTATTTTTGTCAATAGTATGAAATCTAGTTCTAGGCTGCATCGACAAGCAAAGCCAAATAAATGCAAAATAAGTTATAAGTACAATGTTTCATCATAAACTGATAAACAGAGGGAAAAACACTTTGGAAATAGAAAATGTTGTGGAGAACGTTGCTTTTAAACTTCTAAAACTAGCCGTGATTTATCTGCCGGAAGACGTAAAACAAGCGCTGCAAAAGGCATACGCTGAAGAAACAAGTGACGCAGGAAAAACACAGTTAAAGGCTATTTTGGACAACATTGAATTTGCCGAGAAATATCAGGCGCCTATATGTCAAGACACGGGAACGATAATATTTTACATCAAAGCTGGTGCTGAGGCAAAAGATCTTGACAAGATTGAAGCGGCTTTGATAAAGGCTACGAGAAGAGCCACTGTGGAGGTTCCTATTCGTCCGAATGCTGTTAATCCCTTCACTCAAAAGAACAGTGGAGACAACACTGGAAGGTTGATACCATGGATAAATTGGGAAATTGTGCCAGGAGATGAAATAGAGATGACAGTGCTGCCAAAAGGTGGAGGGGCAGAAAACACATGCGTCATGGGTATGCTTGTTCCAGGTGAGGGAATAATGGGAGTGAAGAAGTTTGTTGTTGACGCTGTTATGAAGGCTGGGGCGAAACCTTGTCCGCCAAACATTCTAGGCGTCGGCATAGGAGGAGGCTCTGACATTGCCATGAAAATAGCGAAAAAAGCTTTGCTGAGACCTTTAAACGTGTCGAATCCAGACCCTGAAATAGCAAAGCTTGAAAAAGAGATTCTAGAGGCTGTAAACATGACTGGGATTGGACCGATGGGACTTGGCGGAAAAATCACAGTTTTAAGCGTGAACATAGACTATGCTTATAGGCATCCAGCGTCCTATCCAGCGGCTGTTGCCTTCAATTGCTGGGCTAACAGAAGAGCCACCGCAAGAATAAGCGCAGACGGAACGGTTGAATATTTAACTCATAGAGTCATGTGAGGTGAAATAAAATGGCTGTTTACAAATTTAAGACTCCAATATCGGAGGAGGAAATACGCAAACTAATGGTAAATGACGTGTTATACGTAAGTGGAACGAGGTTTACTGCAAGGGATCAAGCTCACAAGAGAG
>JAOZHM010000095.1 GCA_026014845.1 Candidatus Bathyarchaeota archaeon | reverse complement strand
CAGCTTCAGACTCGCTAATTTTTGTAGATTGTCGGAGTAAATTGTCTGCACGGAACTGTCTCTTGCATTTTAGACATTCAACCATGAGTTCTTTGAAATGGTCCACGTGACCTGAGGCTTCAAAAACCTTGCTTGGCGTAATAATCGGAGACTCTATTTCAAAAATCCCAAGCCTATTTACGAATAGCTCTCTAAGCTTTTTTTCAATGTTCTGCTTTAACTTGGCGCCCAGAGAACCGTAGGTTACGAAGCCGCTTGCTCCACCGTATATTTCGTATGATTGCCAAAAGAAGCCTCGTCGGCGTGCTAACTCGTCGATTATTGTAAACTTGTCCGGTTTTTTGGTTTGGTCTGTCATTTTTGCTCAGCTCTTTAATTAGATGTTCAGAAACTTTAAGGCTTACTTAATAATAAATTTGTAATCAACAAAGGTTGATGATTTGAAAATGGAAAACTTGAATCTTCAAAACTTGTTGGATTTAGTGGATGGCGCGGCGATTTTTTCTGCTGGAGGAGGAGGTGATCCTGAAGCAGGCTACAGAATAGCGGATAAGCTGGCTTCTGAAGGTTATACCGTTAGGTTTGTAGCTCCGTCTGAAGTGCCTGACGATGCGAAAATCGTTAATTTTGCGTGTGTTGGTGCTACGACTACGGTTGAATATGATGCTGATGCAGCGGTTAAAGCTTTAAGGATTTTAGAGGAGTATGCAGGTTTTTCTGCCTATGCCACAATTCCTGTGGAGTTAGGTGGCTTCAACACTTTAGCGGCGGTTGACGTTGCCGCCAGATGCGGCATTCCAGTTGTGGATGCTGATGGGGCTGGCAGATCCGTTCCAGAAGTTCATTTAAAAGTTTACACGATTGACGACATACCGTTAACTCCAATGGTCGTTGCAGACTTGCACGCGAAAAACATAGTTATTGCCAAAGAAACTGCAGATTCAAAGGCTGCTGAAAGGGTTGCTCGCGTTCTTGCTGCTGAATGGGATAACAGTGCATACACGGCTAGAAGAATTCTAACAGGCGCTCAAGTGAAGACTTCACCAATTCAACTTAGCTTGTCAAAATCTATGCAGATTGGTAAGTTGCTGAGGAAAACCGTTGACCCCGTAAAGGCGGTCTTGAAGGAAACAGGCGGCTTCAAACTTTTGGAAGGCATTGTAGATTGTGCTGAGCAAGAAACCGAAGCTGGCTTCACATTCGTTAATATAAAACTTCGTGGCGTACATGAATCTGCAGGAAGCATGTTCGAATTTAAAGCCAAAAACGAAGTGCTCGTCGCTTATAAGGATGGAAAACTCGCTGCAATCGCTCCAGACATTATCACTCCTGTGCACTCGGAAACTGGCAAGTGTATAACGGCAGAAAAAATTGAAAAAGGCAACAAATTAGCGGTTTTAGGTTTACCAGCACCACAAAAGTGGAGAACCAACAAAGGACTTGAATTATGGAAAGAAGTTCTTCAAAGGTCAAACATATCAGAAGAGTATATGCCAATAGAACAGTTACAATAACTTGAAAGGCCTAACCCGTCATTCTAATTTCAGATGTTCGATGATTTCCACGTTCTGCATTTTCCCGTCTTCGTCGATTTTGAACTCAAGCATCACACGGTCTGTTGCGCTTTTCTTGCTGTTGAATTCGACCCCACATTTTCCGCATTCAATGTCTGATTCCATCTCTACAACATACCATGACACATCCACATAGTACCGTCCACAGTTTGGACAACGAAGAACCGCAACATCTAACCAAGCCTTCATTTATAGCAATCTTCATTCCGCCATAAGGCAACACAGCACTTAATAAAGCAGTCGCAAAATAAGAAAGAGCTAATGAGGTGTCAAAAACTTGCCGAAAATAAAAGTTGCTCTGGTAGGTGTTGGAAACTGCGCCTCTGCCTTTGTTCAAGGCTTGCATTATTACAGCAATCGTGAAAAAGAGGAAGAATGTATTGGACTGCGCAGCCTCTTTCTCGGAGGCTTTCACCCCAGAGACATTCAAGTAGTTGCAGCCTTCGACATTGACAGTCGAAAAGTTGGGAAGGACTTTTCTGAAGCCATTTTTGCATCTCCAAACAATACACTGAAACTTGTTGATGTTCCTCAAACTGATGTCACGGTTCATAAAGGCCCAGTCTTAGATGGTGTAGGTGAATATACAAAAAATATTGTGCAAGTATGCGATGTACCCGAAGTAAACGTTGCAGACACGCTAAAGGAAGCGGATGCAGAAATCGTGGTTGATTTGCTTCCAAGCGGAGCGGTTAAGGCTTCCCAATGGTATGCCGAACAAGCATTAAGGGCTGGGTGTGCCTTTGTCAACGCTACACCAGTTTTTATTGCCAGCGATGCAGCGTGGGCTAAACGTTTCGAAGAGGCGGAACTGCCACTTGTAGGCGACGACCTAATTGACCAAGTGGGCTCAACAACATTGCATAAAACCTTGCTGAAGCTGCTTTCAATGCATGGAGTTCGCATAACTGAAACATACCAGCTTGATGTTGGCGGAGGCACAGAGTCTTTAGACACTCTGGAGCGAACAAGAGATGTTAAACGGATTGTTAAGACAAAATCTGTTGAATCAGCACTACCATATAAGGCTGATGTGGTTGCTGGCTCCACAGATTACGTTGACTTTTTAAAGAATAAACGCGACAGCTACTTCTGGATTAAAGGGTTATACTTCTGCAAAGTGCCCATGCAAATAGATTTGAGACTCTCAACTGTTGATGCGCCGAATGCTGGTTCTGCCCTATTCGACGTGATAAGAGCTGTGAAAATTGCCTTAAACAGAAAAATGAAAGGAGTAATACTGCCGATTTCAGCATACGCCTTTAAAAATCCACCCCAACTAATGCCGCTCGAAACTGCTGAAAAAGCCTTTGCTGATTTCATAAGGAGAACTACATAAGCTGGGTGTTATTTTTTACGAAGCTTTTGCAGTTCACCTATTATTTTCTCCTTTACCCCGCTCTGCGTTATTCTCTCTTTCAGCAAACTTATCGTTTTTACAGGTGTCGGATCTACACCACGCAAAATAGCCAAATACACGCTTGTGAAATCACCGATGTAAATAGTGTACAACATTTTAGCTAACCTACTTTGGCCTGAACTCCATACTTCAAAGATCTTTTTCGTTGCTTCCTGAGATATCAGTTCTTTTGTAGCTTCAATTCTCTGCCTTATTTCCTCAGGTTCATCCATCTCTCGAATGAAAATCGTGGAAAAATCGTTTGAAAGTTCTTTCGCTCCTTCCCAGCCTACAATTTCGTTGTGATTAAGCTCTGGGAAAGACTCCCATTTAGCTGGTATCTTGCTGT
>JAOZHM010000094.1 GCA_026014845.1 Candidatus Bathyarchaeota archaeon | reverse complement strand
CTAACCTGCTTCGTCTCGACAAAATTCTGAATTGTTGGCAACAAAACCTGTGCATCGACACGTCTCACTGATGGCGGCTCTACGTTCGTTCGGTCCATTTCGAAGTTTCCACGCTTTTCTTCCATTGTTGAATGAACTCTGCTTCCTCTGACCATCCTTCCTTCGCTGGATCTCCATCTTTCGTTAGATCTATAACTCACTTTCAAATCACTCTCTTTCTTTGTGTGTCGTGATTTGTGCAGGCGCACACTTAAGTAATATTCAAAAAGTTGATACGAGATTTGTATCGAAAACTGAAAACTCTAATGCGAGGACACAGACTTGGCTTTTACCCTTGCAGGCTTCTCTTCCCTCTTCTCGTCTATCTCCGCCCGCATTTTCTTACAGAATGCCTCTCTTCTCAATTCCATTTTCTTTATATCAGCCCATCTTTTTTCGGTTGAAACCATCCATTACACCTCCAATAAATTATACACACAAAAAAGGGGGGAGGAAATTAGGTCTTGGCTTATGTCCTAATGTGGATTGCCTATCCATGGAAGGCCTTTGCGTACTCTTGGTTTGCCCTTGCTAGCTCTTCGACAGGCGGCTTGAAACTCTTAACATACGCTACGTTAGCATTCACCAGTTTTTCGACAGGTCCCGGGAATTTCTTTACGTATTCTTGGTTCGCCCTCGCAAGAGCTTCGACTTGAGGCCGGAATTTCTTTGCGTACTCTCGGTTCGCCCTCGCAAGAGCTTCGACAGGCGGCTTGAAACTCTTAACATACGCTACGTTGGCCTTGGCTAGCTCTGCGACGGGCCCAGGAAAATTCGCTACATACGCCTGGTTAGTCTTCTTCAGTTCTTCGACAGGCCCAGGAAATCTCGCCACATATTCTTTGTTGGCCAACATCTTGCCTTTTACGGTTTCAGCAGGTACTTTTTCTGACATCATTGTCACTGGCGTGGGCGGGCGTGCTGGCCTTCGTCTGGGCTTGGCTTCTGCTGCTTTTTTCGCTGGCACTGCTCGAACAGGCTTTTCTTCCATTTCTTCTACAAATCCTTCTTCAGACATTTTCGTCATCTCCAGAGAGGGCCTGCGTGCTTATCAGGCCGTTTAAGCAACTGCAGGTGCTCCGATTGCAGCTTGCTCTATCTTCGTGATCTCTTCAGCGTAGTGCAGGAAGGTGTCCACTGAGGCAATTACCACTCTTGCTTCGATGGTTAAGAGTTCGATGCCAACCAAAGAAATTCTGACCCACAGATCGACGACGATTCCCTTGTCAAGTATTCTGTCGAGGACTTCAGCTAGACTCGAAACGTCTGGACTTTGTGTTACCATTTTTTTCACCTCTTACAATTTTCATTTTTCTGCTTGACGGACTTCCATATCACATCTTGATATTTAAGAAATATTCAAAACAATGTAACAGCCCTCATATCGAAGAACGATATATAAGACACATTACCATTCCCAACATATTCCCAATTTCGAAACAAAGCCTATACATACTCTTCGCCCCGTCTACACTCGGCACCAAATCATAAGACAAAAGATATATTGCACTCAATCACATAGTCAAGACTCGAAACAGAAGGTCTGAATCGGATTCCGAACCAAAATATGCCCAAAAAAGGTGTACGTTCGGTGTGGTTGATCTGTAAGGCAACCATCGGAAAAGGGAAGAACAAGCTTCTAATCAGGGGTCTCGATGGAGTTCAATGGGTTTTTTGTCCCGTCATCAAAAGCATAAAAAGAGACAGAGTCAGCATAGAACGATGCCAGACATGTAAACACTTCGTCCGCTTTCAAGAAACCTACATTCCTCAAATACGTTCAATAAGGCAAACACCCTTTTTTAGAACATCTGTATCAAAAGCCGCTTTTCACGTCACAAGAACATCAAGCAGATCAAACACTAAACATCCGCGCATAACGCCATTTCCTCACTTACCAAGCTTAACAAAAGAAAAACAACCACTCGTCGACATCTTTGAAGAACAAGATCACTTAATAGTCCTAGCACATCTACCTGGCGTAGACAAAGAAAACTTGAACATAAAAACAGGCCAAGACACCCTAACCATAAGTACAAACAACAAAACTCCACAATACCTAAAAAAAGTTCAGCTCCCAACAGCAATAAAAAAAGGCACAATAAAATCAACCTACAAAAACAACATTCTACAAGTAAAACTAAAAAAACTAAACACAATAACACCTGCCTAAACCACCGTTCCAAACGCGATGAAAAACTTACACAGGCAGAGCAAAAGCTCACCACCCACGAACAAGCCAAACGCAAACTGATTCATTTCTTCTGCCAAACGATTGCAAACCCAAAGCTACCGACTTATCACGCTAACATGGGAGAGTTCAAATGTGTACAAACTGAGTTCCTCATCACTCAACCTTGACGACGTTAAAACCTATCTCCTTGAAACCTTCAAGCAGAATCCCAAGTTACCATAAAAAGAAAGAGAGGAAAAAGTTGAACTGAGCTAGATCACGCCTATCTCTTGCTTGCTAGTTGGTAAACAGCTTTTGTTGCAAGTATTATCGCGGCTGGAGCCACGAAAGATGCTATGTTGAACACGATGGCATTTATCACCGTTCCAAGTGTAGCCACCGCTTCATTGATAACCAAGAACCAACCACCAGAACCTGCAACTGTAAAAGCCACTGCCGCCATCAGAAATGGTGTAACCTCCTCTTCCGTGATAGTAGTTAAGCCCACTATCACCCCGAGAACCACCAAAGCCAACGCAACCCATCCAGCACTATACTCTGCGAAGCCAGCCGCTATTCCAGCAATGACCGCTATCACTATGCACGCCAAGAACGCGTATTCACCAAGCTTTTCAAACATCTCCATTTTTCAAACCTCAGCCCGCATAGCGCGTCCCGCTATTTAAGAAGTATTCAAAGCAAGGTAACTACCTTCGTATCGAAAACCGATAAGTAAAACAATAAACAATG
>JAOZHM010000093.1 GCA_026014845.1 Candidatus Bathyarchaeota archaeon | reverse complement strand
GGCGACCTAACAATAGAATACACAGTGCCCGGATACGAAGGAAAAACATTGAATCTAACCTCTCACCCAGACGGCGTTATGATTGGGCCAGCTCTAACCTCATCAGAGTTTGTGACCACAACAGCGGACAAGGTCATAGCTATAGAGAAGGGCGGTTTGTTCACACGGTTTGTAGAGGAGAACGTGCACAAGAAGTTTAATGCCATACTTGTTTTGACGGCTGGACAAGCCCCAAGGGCAACACGGCACTTTATTAGAAGACTCAGCAGAGAACTGGACATACCAGTCTACATATTTACGGACGGCGACCCTTGGGGAATGCACATAGCTATGGTCATAATCTCGGGTTCCGCAAACGCTGCACACCTAAGGGAACTGACCACACCTGATGCCATATGGAGCGGGGTCTGGGCAACAGACATCGTCAATTATAAACTGCCGACTGACCCACTGGATCAAGTAGACATAAAGAGGCTTTATGAGTTGCAGAGAGACCCACGTTATAAGGATCCGCTGTGGCAGAGAGAAATCAAGACATTCTTAAAAATAAGGAAGAAGGCGGAGCAAGAAGCCTTCAGCAGGTACGGTTTAACATACATTGTGGATGAATACTTGCCGACTAAGCTTGAAGAAACTAAGTGAACATGAGGAAATTTAAAATAACTGTACGTCGTTCTTAAGTAAAAGCACACTAAAAAAGGAAGAGTCAGATATGAGTGAGGAAGGCGGTTTCGGATTGGTTGTCGCAGAAAAATTCTTTGGTTTAATACTTATCATTATCGGCGCCTTATCCACATATTACACTTTCACAAGCACTCAAGCACTACGTGATTACACGGGATTTTTCGGGTTTTTAAGCGTCATAGTTTTAGCGGTAGGAGTAATCTTGATGATTGCGAAGGTTGAATAAAGTTTTTTATTTTTAAAAGCCAAGAGTTGTGTCCAGAACAAACATTTCTATGACTGTTAGAGCTATTATAACTATGGAAATTAACTGTGGCTCTGCTTTCTTTTGTGTTGTAGGGCTCGCGCTCGTAAATTCCCGTTTTTTCTATTGTGTGTGATCTTATGCTATCTTTAGGCTTTTTCTTTTCTCGATCGACGCGTGATTAAATAGTTGGATATATGGAACGAGGGCTACAAGAAGTTTGTTTTCAGCTTTCTTGAGGTGTTCTTGAAATGTTGTTCTCGGCACTTGCTCCTTCGCAGCGCGCGCGCTACGCTCTTGACAGATTAAAGAAACATTCGTACATGAGAGCGAGAAATCGCTTAAAGGAAGAAGGAGAGAAACTACGAGAAAGAGTAAACAAGTTCGGTTCTGCTCCAGCTTCGCACCTATTCTTCATTGGAAGAAAGTAACATCCGTCTAAAATCCAGCTCACTCTCCACCTGTGAGTTCAGGGCGGGGTTTGAACTGTTTAGCGCGCTAAAATAATTTAGATGGCCTTAAATATTTTTAGCTCTTTGATTAAAATTAGAGGTTACCCTATGAGAAAGGGAAAAAAATTACTACATGTAAAGAACCTAAACACATCACTCTACGGAAAAGAAGATTTGATAAAAATCGTTGACGACGTAGATCTGAAGATTCACGAAGGCGAAACAGTTGGCTTGATAGGTCCTACTGCAACAGGAAAAACCGTTACAGCTAAGGCGATCTTAGGGATACTTCAACCGATAGGAAAGCCCATTTGGAAGATTGAAGGAGAAGTCATATACAAGGGTAAGGATCTACTGAAACTATCTGAGGAAGAGTTTAGAAAATTGAGAGGGAATGAGATATCCATGATATTCCAAAAACCAAAGAGTTCACTCCATCCGGACTTTATAATCGGGTACCAGACAGGGGAGCCAGTCGAGGTACATGAAAAAATCAAAAGACAAAGACTAAGAAAAATGGTCGAGGATTATTTTGGAAAAGTAAAATTACCAGATCCTAAAAAACGCTATCGCTTTTCTCGAGAACAATTCAGTGGAGGAGAATCTCAACGCATCATGATCGCAATGGCGCTGATATACAACCCATCCTTACTATTAGCTGATGAACCGACCAGCGATTTAGATGTCACAGTGCAAAGACAAGTTTTGGAGCTTTTGAAGAAAATGAAGAAAGAATTCGGTCTTTCGATGCTGTTGATTACTCACGATCTGGGAGTTATAGCAGAGATGTCTGACTATGTGTATGTTATGTACGCTGGAAAGATCATAGAACATAGCGATGTTTATACAATTTTCAAAAAACCAAAACATCCCTTCACAAGAGGGTTATTATCTGCTGTTCTTGACATAAGGGCGGATCGTTACGAATTAAAGGGAATTCCAGGAGAACCACCACAACCACCCTACAATATCCCTGGATGTGTATTCCATCCAAGATGTGAATACGTTGAGGATTACTGCAAGGAAAAAATACCCCCAGTAGAAGAGATTGAATCAGATCATTACGTGGCATGTCTTCGGGCCAAAGAAACTTAGCTGCATTTCTTTTGGAGTGATGCTTGTTGCACTGATTCCATCGCTCATAGAAGTCGATGTTTAGTCTATAAAAAACTAATCTTTTCTTTATTTAATCTCTACTCTCTCACCTTCCTTAGCCAACTTAATCTTAGTATTAGTCGTACGCACGTGAAGTATACATGCTATTTGAATGTAAGCAGGTCTATTCTCTTCTTTCAACGACAACCGTACAATTTGTAGCCAAAGCAGCTATCACGCCCAAAGCCGCAAGCCAAGGAGCAAGCACAAACCCGATAACTCCCACAGTCACTGGTATTTCAAGCAAAACCTTTCCCTTTTCATCCTTAACAATTATTCTAGTCACGTTTCCCTCATGAAGCAACTCTTTAACTTTTTCAATAAGATTGTCAGCAGAAACAGAAAATTCCTCTTCAACCACTTTAGTGACTGGAGTGCCGCAAGCATAACAGAATTTATCGTCTTTTTTCAACATTACGCCACATTTCCGGCAATGAGGCAAACCATTTTTCACCTTCTGAAAAAGAGTCTTAACACGTATTTAAAAACATTATGAAGAAAAGAACTGAGCGCTTATTAGGTAATAGTTTATTAATTTTGAAATGCATCATTGAACGATTAACTTATTTAGTCCGTTAAAGGAGATGCAGAAGATGCCTACTCGTCAACCAATTGTGTGTGTGCTTGGTCACGTTGATACTGGTAAGACCTTGCTTTTGGATAAAATACGCAAAACAAATGTTCAAGCTCGAGAGGCTGGGGGGATTACACAGCACATTGGTGCAAGTTTTTTCCCTGTTGACACACTTAAGCAACTAGTTGGTCCGCTGCTTTCAATGGTTAAGGGTGAAGTTGAAATTCCAGGATTGCTTGTTGTTGACACGCCGGGACACGAGGCTTT
>JAOZHM010000092.1 GCA_026014845.1 Candidatus Bathyarchaeota archaeon | reverse complement strand
AAGACGGTTGTGGTGAACGGGTTTAAACCAAAAAATGTGTTGTCGGCTGTGAAGGGGAAAAAGGTTGGGACTGTGATCTGTTAGGTGTTTTTTGTCGTGCTGAGTTGCGTGTGCGTTAGTCTGCTTATCATCATTTACTTTTTATTGTATTGCGGTTGTTTAATGAATAGTGCGGTCAGAATAAAACATAGTATAATGCCAATTGATGCCATGATGAAGGATAGTTCAGGGTTGACTTGTTCATAAATGAATCCGCCTAGGAGACTTGCTGGAACGCTGAAGGCTGACCAAGCAACGCCGAAAGCAGCGAATACTCTTCCTCTTCTTTCCTCTGGGATTATATCTGCTTCTAAAGATGAATATGTGGGTTCGTAGAAGGACCATATGAAAGAGCTTGCGATCCAGAGGGCTAGGACTTGTATGAACATGCCGCAACGTATGAAGAGAAGGTAAGTGAATACGTCTAAGGCTGTTGTTGCTAACAAGATTTTTCTTCGGCTGAATTTGTCTAGTAGCTTGCCGACTATGAGTATCTTTGATACAATGCTGATTGCGCTGCCTAAACCTATGATGATGCCCCATTGTGTAGATGTGACACCTATTACTTTTGTAGCGTAAACTATCCAGTAAGGTTCGACCAAACCGTATTCGAATGCCCATAGAATATAGATAGCTGCTAAGGCAAGAGCTGAGCGGGGCATCCACGACCACGTTTGCAGGTGTCCTTTGAAAGCGTCTTTTACGAGTTTGCCTAATTCTTTGAGGCTGTATTGTCCACCAGCTTTTTTATTCTGGGGAGAAATCGTTTCTGTAAGCATAGACAATCGTATTATTCCAGCAGTTATGCCTACTATAGCCAAGCAGACGTAGGTCCATTGCATTGGGGCTAGAATGCCGTGAATGTCGATTAAGTAGCCGCCTATGGAAGGCATTATGGCCCATGGAAGGAAGCTTAGGCAACTGTAGAGTGCGAAGGCGGTTCCTCTTTTCTGTTCGTTTATGGAGTCTGCTAGTATGGCCCAGAATGCGGGTTCAAATACGAAGCATATGTTTATTATGATCATGGCTAGGGTTAGGAATTGCCAGTTGGGTGCAAATGCTACCAGGAATTGACTTAACCCAAGGGCCACGGTCATTATGCCGATTAGTTTCTTTCTGCCGTACAAGTCGGCTATGTGACCGCCTATGATTGCGGATATGACAAAAGCGGTGCTTCCTAGGGCTGTGATTAAGCCTATGGTTATTTCTGTTCCGCCTAGTCCGAAGACGTATAGAGAGAAGTAGGTGTTACAGATGCTTGTGGGGATTCCCCATAGAGTTGATGTGAGGGTTAGCACTAAGTAATTGCGTGTCATGAAGCCGAAACGTGGCTTGTCCTCTTTTTGACTCAATGTTTACACCCTCACAGGTTAGGTTCCGTTTTGTTTTCTGGAAGGTTCTATGATACATGTGCATCCTCTTCCACGGTAGAGGTTCTCCCTTAAAAGATTAACGAATGGTATGCACGCCCTTTCCCAGTATGCATGCAACCGTCAAGTGTGTTACGAAGAGGCTCTTCGTAAGAGTCGCCGTGGAAATTACCACGGCAACAGACGCTAGTCTTCAAGGGCTTTGAGTTCTTTCAGTTTTAGTGCGTGCGTGTAGGATTTTGCTTACTTGCATATGTAGAGCCTCTTTAGAAACTAGAGGGGGATCACCGGTGTTTCAACATTATTTCCGTGTATCTCCTGTGAGCAAGAAAAATGTTGTATCTGAACATTTGAACATGTGAACACGTGAACAGCGCGTTACATCCAAAAGTTTTTGCATGTGTGCGCTGGGTATTATCTAGTTATCGTGTGAGGTTTGGTTGATGCGGGCTTTACGGAAGTCCAAGAGAGATAGAATAGTTAATTCGCTCTTTTCTGGCAAAACTTATCGGAAGATTTCTGATGCAGAAAATGTTTCGATTGGCAAGATATCTGATATCTATAGAGAGTTTGTTGGAGCGGCGGAAGAGTATTCAATCAGCGAAGCATCTGAAGAATACAGTGTTGTCGAGAAGATAGACAGTCTTCTGGAGTTAGCCAAAGAAAAGAAAGAGTTGAAGGTCCCATTATCCGGTCTTCTTGCTGCTGCAAGATTGACTAGGTTGATGAGGACTCGTGGCTTGGAAGCAAGCCAGCTAGAAGACTACATGAAGATGTGTGACAAACATAGAGAAGGCCTTCCAGATTT
>JAOZHM010000091.1 GCA_026014845.1 Candidatus Bathyarchaeota archaeon | reverse complement strand
CCGTTCACAAGCACGCGCAAAGCAGATCCGTTTTCAATCCCTTGCTTCGCTGCTTCAACCCGTTCTTCCTTAAGTGTAAGCATGGTTTTGAAAAGTTTCTGTGCACGTACTTCAGCATATTCAGCTCCAAACTTTTGAACTGCAACGTCTATGATCTTGCTCAAAACGTCTTTCAAGATTTCTCCTCTTCTAACACGCAAGTTTTTGAAGACAAATCTATTCGAAACGGCTTTATAAAATTGTTATGTTTTCTTTTCCAATATGAACTTGGATTAAACTGGAAACGAATTGATGAAAAGAAATATTTGAATTAAAATACGGAAATGGAACGCTTTATGCTTTCTGCGTAAGCAATCTTATTTGACCGACAAAATCTTGCTCTTCTTGCATTCTCTCCAATTCAAGTCTGCGAAGCAAACCATAACTTGAGTAAATGTCCTCCAAAATCTTTCGCTCAACAACATATGCCCCTGAACTTAGAAACTCTTCAAGCCCCTTCGCAAACACATCGATTTTCTCAGCTATCTCACACCGCTTCACTGAATGATTGCTTTCCAAATATCTGTATATTAGCCGCGTGGCTTCCTCTCCGAAGACTTGATTTAGGACACGATCCACGATTTTTGAGATTTTATCTTCTCCCTCGCTGTTTACTTGTTCGTTTATGCTTTTCATAATTGTCCCAGCGTATTATCGTGTGTATTGCGACTTAATAAGTATTGTTGTAGAACTGTTAAACACATACACACATCAAGAAACATGAAAATCCATTATCGCATAAAGTCTGTAAGGTTTAGCTGTTGAACTCTTTCGGGGATGGGTTCACGATCAAAGCTCTCTTCAAAAATAATGAGTTTCCCATAAACGCCATCGTATCCAGGTGTAACTTTTGCTCTTCCTTCTCTCACTCTGACTATCGCTTCGGCGACTTTCTCATCTACAACTTTGCTTAATGCATCCTTTGAAGCTTCCATCAATACGGCATATTCATCGCAAAATTTTTCAACAAGCTCGTTATAAATGCCCCATACTTTTCGGGTGAATGGAGAACTAGCACCTAAGACAGTTGTGATGATTTCGGAAAGTGGTAGCAAACGCGTAAAACCTATGGCATTTTCAGGTTTAAAACCGGCTGGACGATCAGCTAATTCTTCAACTCTTTGCTCGACGCCTTTTGTGAGTTTTCTGCGGCAAACTGGACAGATGTTTCCAAATTTTATTGCTTCCTGTGGGGAAAGTGCAACATTGCATTTTCGATGTCCGGTCCAATGATATTTTCCGTAAGCTGGGTTTGTTTCAATTGTAAGTTTGAATCGTTCCTTGTCTTTGAGGCGAATGGCATCTATAACTTCGCGGTAACTGAGCTTTTTCAGTTCGAAGACGTTGGCTTCTCTTCCGATGCGCCAAGGCCAGAAGCTGTGGCTGTCGCTGTTTGAAACTAGAGTGATTTTGTCAAGTTTGCTTAGGCGCCAGTTCATTGGGGGGTCTGATGAAAGTCCGGTTTCTAGAGCGTGAATGTGCTTCGTCATGTCTTGATAACAGTCTTCAATATTGTTGAAGCCGCTGAATGCGCCGAAGAGGCTGAACCACGGTGTCCATACGTGGGCTGGAAAAACCATGTTTTGGCTTGAAGCTTCCATGACCTCTTCAACTAAATGTGGAGCATTCATGTTTAATGTTGGTCTGCCATCAACCGTTAGGTTACCGTATTTTGACAATCTATTGTTAATTTGAACTGCAGTTTCTATGCTAGGGGTTAAAATAACGTGGTGAATCTTCTTGATTTCGTTTTCAAAGGTGAATATTGTGCTTACTTCTGTGGTTATCATGAAATACACGCGGGACTCTGGAGTTTTGGCTACTTTATACAAGCCGGTACCGGGTTCTTCAACTAGCGTTTCTTGAATTTCTTTAAGCCATTCTGGATGCGTGAAGTCTCCTGTGCCTATGATGTTTAATCCTTTGATTTTGGCGAAACGAGCGATTTCTTGTATGTGCATTCTCTTGCTCGTGGCACGGCTATAACAGCTATGAATATGTAAGTCAGCTATTACTCTCAAGTTTTTCGTCACTATCCTCTTCTTTAGCTACATACTTCTCAAAAAGCTTCTCCCAATCAACCTTAAACATCATAACGAAAACTATTATTAACAGAACTATTGCAAGAACCATGCCAATCAAAGCGGATATCCAGTCACTCTCCACACCAAAAATGCCTCTGATAATTTGCACCGAAAAGCGGCCACTGTAAGCCACGATGAAGTTCATGCAGATCTTCCCTATTAAAGCAGGAACAAGTGCTCGGATTAGGCTGTAACGTATAACGCCTAAAGGAATGAAGAGTAAATCATCTGGCAAAGGTGTCAAGGCGAAAAGGAAAATTACAATTGGTCCGAATCTGTCAAAAAGCTTCATAAGAAACTCCATTTTCTTCTTGTACTTCTCGCCGATGACTCTTCTACCGCCGAAACCGACTAAATATCCCGAAAATTCGCCCAAAGCCGATCCTATTCCTGCTGCAACAGCGATCCATATAGGCTCAAAAACCCAAGCTTCTCCAACCTTAAGCCCTCCAAGAGCGAAAATAACAACCGTGTATGGAATTGGAAAAAAAATTGACAACGCGCCAACTAGGCTGATCAAGAAAATCCCGAAATATCCGTACTGAACAGCAAGAGTCTCCATCCACTCAATCAGTTGCTGAATAATATCCGTAAGCTGCAACTCGAAAGCTTTTCTCCTTTCTCACTGATTGAGGGGATAGAGTTTAAAGAGATTGCCATTGCAAGCATCACATTTAAATCGAAGCATGATTAACAGAAAACTTCAAGGTTTTACAAGAAGGATTAAAATTGACAACAAAAAAAGAACCAATATGGATAGCAAGAGACCTTTCAAAATGCAGTGGATGCAGAAAATGCGAAATAGCATGCTCACTTTTCCATGAAAACCGCATATGGCCAGAAACTTCAAGAATAAGAGTTTTCATGCTGGTTCCAGGCCTAGAATTCCCACACTTCTGTGCACAGTGTGAGGACTACCCGTGCGTTGAAGCTTGCACAGTGAAGGCTTTGTCCATACACTCCAAAACAGGCGCTGTTTTAGTGGATGAAGAAAAATGCACTGGCTGCGCACAATGCATCGACGCTTGTCCTGGAAGAGTTCCGCACATGCATCCAACGGAAAATCACATCTTGATTTGCGACTTAT
>JAOZHM010000090.1 GCA_026014845.1 Candidatus Bathyarchaeota archaeon | reverse complement strand
CGTAGTTCGTCTATAGCACATTTTTCTGAGAATTCAAGAATATCTTTTAAGCCTTTAAATATGACGACTGGTGTTGCCTCCCTTGCTTGTCCCATAAGCAACTCCGCCGCAGCGGCGATTTCATCCACTGTCGCTATATTTTTCACTTTTAGAATTTGCCCAAAAAGATCTTCTTTTCCACGATAATCCTTGAAAGGTTTAATTCCAGCTATACCTATGGCAAAGTTTACTTGTCCACGTCTAAATGGGCGACTGTATGTGTCGCATACGACTACTGCAACGTTTTTTCCTGTTATTTTCCTGATTTCCAAAAGGCATTTTTTTGCTGATACGTCGGGTTTTTCTGGCAACAATGTGAAGTTGCCTCTGCCTTTCACGTTTGACTTGTCTATTCCAGCGTTTATGCATACTAAATTGCGTTTATCTTCC
Source organism: Candidatus Bathyarchaeota archaeon (assembly GCA_026014845.1). Taxonomy (GTDB): domain Archaea; phylum Thermoproteota; class Bathyarchaeia; order Bathyarchaeales; family Bathycorpusculaceae; genus SOJA01. Next base: position 1,821 of record JAOZHM010000090.1, on the reverse strand, counting down.
ACTAAGAATACTTCAGGAGAAGCTTTCACTATTCTTTCTGTTTCACTTAAGACCAATTCAACAAATTTAGGGCTTTTTCCAGTTATCTTCGCAATGTCTTTCGCTTTTGTCGAAGGAACGACATCTCTAAGTCTTACTATCCTATCTTCAGATTTCGAAAAGATTTTCTGTGCAATGGCTATTATATCTCCTTCTTCAATGCTTAAGTCGTTTTTTTTAGCAGCTTCGACAATGATTTTCGCTATGTTATCTCCAGGCTTGATTAATGGAAAGTTTTCTAAGGCTACAGCCGTGAAACTTTTCAACCAGTCGCTCTCCTTGCTGAAGTTTAGGTGTTGTCTTCACACTATTAAAAACCCTTTTTATTTTTTTTTATTGCACAAGATTCTTGATGACAGATTCTGAAATTTTATTTTGAATTCATAATGTTTAAACCAGCATCAGCCAGAACATAGTGTAGTTTCGACCATGGATGGGTGAACATTGAAAAAAGCGGTGAAGCTATTCGTTATTTTAGTCACTGTACTCTTCAGCACCATTAGTTTTTCAAGCAGAACGTTGTTCCAAACCGTAGAAGCAACATATGTTGAAGGGCCAATAACTCAGGATACTATTTGGACGCTAGTTGACAGCCCTTTCGTCGTGTCAAAAAACATAACCGTTTGGTCAACTGCAACACTGACAATAGAGCCTGAAGTTGAAGTAAAGTTCGGAGGAGATTTTTCGTTAATAGTGGAAGGAAGGCTTGTTGCAGATGGTACAGAGGACAAAATGATAACGTTTACATCGAACAGACATGAACCTGAAGCTGGAGATTGGGGAATAATTGAATTTAATGGAACAGAGTCGTCTTCATTAACACATTGCATCATAGAATATGGGACAAACGGAATAACTGTGGAAAGTGGCACCGTAAACATTCAAAACAGCAGGGTAAGCCTCAATTCTGAAAACGGAATTATGATAACAAACGGCAACGTGGAAGTTAAAAACAATGAAATAGCCAATAACACAGATAGTGGCATTTACATAGCTGGTGGTAATCAGGTTAACGTACAAAATAATAACATAACTTCAAATGGAGACGGCATAACCTTAACTGGAAACGCAACATCAGAAATAAACATACATCAAAATGAGATTTTGCTCAATGGACATAGTGGAATACTTCTAGAAGCAGACACTTACTACAACACCATTATTATTAACAACACACTTTCAACAAATTCTTATGGATTTTACGTTTCGACAAACACAAGCACACACATTACTCGCAATTACGTTTCAAATAACACCGTCGGAATTTTTTATGAAGAAGGAAAGGATCATAGAGCTTACTTCAACGACATCTATGACAATAGCTTGGGTATGGATGTTTACCCCAACATGAACCTTGAAGAAATCGTTAATGCAACATATAACTACTGGGGTGACAAAAGCGGACCATACCATGAATCATTGAACCCGCGTGGAAAAGGAAATCCTGTGAGTGGCGGTGGAGTGGATCTCGACTTCATTTTCTTTTTAACAGCTCCCATTGACTACGAAAACACGCGTCCCACAGCAATCCTTTGGACAGACAAGAGTCTAGTTGCACCAAATCAAGCTGTCACGTTCATAGGTACAAATTCATATGATGACGGGTCCGTTGACCAATACTTTTTTGATTTCGGAGATGGAATGAACAGCAGTTGGACAACATTATCGCTCTTTGCTCACAACTATTCTTCAACTGGTGTCTACACCGCGGAATTAATAGTAAAGGATGACTTTGGCAATGAGAGTGACAACTCTGCAGTGGCGATAAGCGTTCAAAACCTT
>JAOZHM010000089.1 GCA_026014845.1 Candidatus Bathyarchaeota archaeon | reverse complement strand
GGGAACGTTTTCACTTGCTATAAGTGGGATGCACTCTTGAAACAATTTGTGATGTTGGTGGAGAAGGTCGAAAACATGAAAATAGTCGTCTTGAGGAGTTGCCATTTCAACACCTTCTTGCATCACACTATCATTCCTTCAAGGATAAAAACTCTTTGAAGAGCAAACATTAATAATATGGATAAGATACGATTTAGTTGTTAAACTCAAAAGGGGTTCAAGAAAATGAGCAAGAAAAAGAAAAAGAAGGAATCACCAATGCCCGCTGCAAGTGCAGGCTTACTCAGATTTTTTGAAGAGGAAACTGAAGGCATCAAAGTTAGACCAGAAATACTTATGGGTTTCGCAATGGCATTAATAATCGTATGCATTCTAGCGCATATGTTCTTCTAAACTGACAACTTTAACGACGAGAAGAGGTATGCAAAATTTCTATTCTCTGAACAGAGTTAAGATGAACAAATATTTCGCTCCTCTCCTCTCTGCTTGCAACTTGAGGTATAGGCTGAGCAATAGTTGCACGCAGTATGACGGCTTCCGCATCTGAAAGCCATATCCCCGGCGGCTCTCTGGTGACTGCCGCCAAGCTTCCCTCAAAACCATAAGAAGAATCCAGAATCACCCGTATCTTCTTGCCTAAGCTTTTCTCAAGCATGTGAAATATTGTTGGTGGTAGACTTTGTTCTGGCATAGCTTTCGCAAAGTGCTAAATTAGCGTTCGAGAATAAAACAGTTGCCCTTCTGAGAGAACATTAAAACATTATTTAAAGACATTCTTTTCTATCCCCTATACTTTCCCAGTTTTTCAGTGTTTATGTTAAAACCGTTATGCCGGCGAATGTAGCGATTATTTTAAGAGTGCTTTAAACAACCAGTGACGTTTATGCTGTTTTTCACGACAATTTAATATGCTTGATATTCTCTGATAAAAACTCATCTGAGATGATGCGTGTGGCTGTTGAGAATTCGTTGAATCAGTCCATGGATGAAGTAGTTAAACATTATTCATCATTATTTAAGCTTCCGTCATACGCAAAAGTGATTTTACTTCTTGCCTTATCGTGTTTGGGCGCAGGAACCCTTTCTGCAATTACCCTTTTCCCTCCATTTGAGGCGCTGGTTAACGGATTATTTCTAGGGTTTTCCCTATTCATTGTGAACTTGATTTTTGACTATTTTGTGAGCACGTTGATCTTAGGGCAAGACCCGATTTATGACGTTAGAAGAACTGCAGCACTTTCTCTTTTCTGCTGGGGTTTATGGTTTTTGTTTATTCTTGTAGGCGTTGCTATCGCAATGCTGGTTAGGCTTTGTCTTTTAGGGTTTTCAGCCGTGCTAATCTTGCGTTTGATCGTGTTTAACTCAACATCCTCTACGGGCTCTAAACGGGTTTTAGCGGCTTCTCTTCTTCAGCCTTTTCCTTGCATAATTCCGTTTTTGCTGTTTTGGGCAGAAATCGATTACTTTTTCATATTTCTGTTCTTCGTTTTTTCAACGGTTGTAAGTGTTCTTTCAAGTTTCTTTTTTATTTCTTTATTGAACCGTGTAGGCGAGCAAACAGTCAAAATTCCTTCTTTACCTCTTTTCAAGGCTTTTTTGCTTAACTGGATAGTGGGTTTAAATGCTCCTTTTGAAGAATTTCTTGAGAAGTTGGGCGAAGAACAAGATGTTAAAGTTTCCTTGATAAAGTTTGATGTGTCCAAACCTAAAGCAGTTATAGTTGTTCCTTTTGTTCATCCCGGCCCGTTCAAAAATGTTGGGAGTAGTCTTTTGCCTTCCATGCTTAAAACCGCCTTAGAGAGGGAACTTAACTGTGTTGCGTGTGTTCCTCATGGTTTGCTTGGCCATGAGCTTGACTTGTCTTCTCAGATTCAAAACCAGAAAATACTCAATCGTGTCGTGGAATCCTCGAACTTTAAGGCTTCAGAAGCAAAAGCAACACCGTTTATTAAGATTAGCAACGGTTCGGCTACTGCATGCTGCCAAGTTTTCGGCAAATTTGCTTTCCTTTCATTCACCCTCGCACCCAAAACAACCGAAGACTTACCACAAGAATTAGGGCTGTTCGTCCAAGGAGAAGCAGAAAAACATGGACTGTCCCACTGTGCTGTTGTCAACTCCCATAACAGCATTAACGGAACAATAAGCAGACAAGAAGCTTTGAACGCGTTGAAAGCAGCTGCAGCTAAATGTTTAGAGCAAACAGCCTCTTTGAAACGTTTGGCCTTTGAAGTTGGTGCTGCCACTGTTATGCCAAAGGGGGTCAGTCTCAAAGATGGTATGGGACCTGGCGGCATCACTGTAATCGTGGTCAAGGTTGGCGAACAGAAAACCGCTTATGTGGTTGTCGACGGCAACAACATGGTTTCAGGACTGCGTGAAAAGATTCTTTTGTCTCTCAAATCCATGGGCATAAGTGAAGGCGAGGTTTTCACGACAGACACTCATGCAGTAAATGCCGTAATATTAAGCAAGCGCGGATACCACCCAATAGGCGAAGCTATAAATCATGAAAAATTGATTGACTATATTAAAAGAGCAACGCTTGCTGCTGTGTCTGATTTGGAACGTGCGAAGGCTGCAGCACGTAGCATAACAGTTCGTAACGTTAAGGTTATTGGAGAGAAAAAGCTGGAAAAACTATGTCTCCTTACAGATAGAGTCATTCGAAAAGCCAAGAAGATTGTTATCCCAATTTTCGCGACCAGCGGCATTCTTTTGATGTTATTTTTAGCGTTTGTTTAAGCTAACACTAATAAGGTTGAAATGGCAGTTCTGTTTCTCTAATATATAGAGGGACAAGGAGTGTTTAAGGAAAAGCTCCGCTGTCACAAGAGGCTTCCTCTCGTTACTGTAATGGCTTTAATGATCATGGCTTTTAACGATAAGACTGGGGGTTTATTGGATGGTTGGAAAGATTGTAATTAATAAAGAGTTGTGTAAAGGGTGTGCACTTTGTGTAGGTGCTTGTCCTCAAAAACTCATTGTGGTTGCTGAAGAGATCAACTCTAAAGGTTACCATCCAGCAGAGTTTGTTGATTCTAACGGAGTGTGTACTGGATGCATTTTATGTGCTTTAATGTGCCCAGAGGTTGCGATAGAGGTTTTTAGGGAAGAGAAAACGTAAAGGATTTGAGAAAAATGGGTGAGAAAGTTCTGATCACTGGAAACGAAGCTATCGGTGAAGCAGCAATCCGGGCTGGATGTAGATTCTTCTTTGGCTATCCCATAACGCCTCAAAACAAGATTCCAGAGTATCTTTCTTATAGGCTTCCTCAAGTTGGAGGATGCTTTATTCAAGCGGAGAGCGAAATAGCCGCAATTTACATGGTTTTTGGAGCCGCTGGAGCCGGGGCAAGAGTTCTGACTTCTTCTTCAGGTCCTGGTATCAGTCTCAAACAGGAGGGAATCTCTTATATTTCCGCTGCAGAGCTTCCATGCGTAATCGTGAATGTTATGCGAGCGGGTCCAGGATTAGGCGGAATTTTGCCTTCTCAATCCGACTATTTCCAAGCAACGAAAGGCGGCGGTCACGGGGATTATCATCTGCTTGTACTTGCACCTTCAACAGTTCAGGAAACTGTCAACTTAGTGATGGATGCTTTCGATTTAGCAGATAAATACCGTAACCCGGTGATTGTTTTAGCCGACGGTTACATTGGACAGATGATGGAACCCGTAGAATTCAAGGGAAGACCGCCAAAAGAGCTTTCTGCTAAAGACTGGACTGTTACCGGCGCGAAAAACAGACCTCGAAACCTGATTAAATCACTTTATCTTGACCCTGAGGAATTGGAGCAACATAACTTGAAGCTTCACCGGAAGTATCTGGAGATGGCTAAAAACGATGTTCGTGTTGAAACCTATTTGACGGATGATGCTGAAATAATTATTGCTGCTTATGGAACCGTGGCAAGAATCGCTAAGACAGCCATTAAAATCTTGCGTGAAAAAGGAATTAAAGTAGGAATGGTGAGACCTATCACGGTTTTTCCGTTTCCGTACGAAACTTTTACAGAAATCTCTGAGAAAGTAGATGACATTTTAGTTGTGGAAATGAGTTTGGGGCAGATGATTGAAGACGTTAAACTGGGCGTTTGTGGGAGAGCAAATGTTCACTTTTATGGAAGAGTTGGTGGGATGGTTCCGACATACGATGAAATAGTTAGAGAGATAGAGAAAATCAAAAGGAGCCAAGTATAATGATGAAAGTTGTCTTTGAAAGACCAAAATCGATGTTTCCTGTTCCAACCCATTATTGTCCCGGATGTGGACACGGAATCGTTCATCGTTTACTCGCTGAAGTTATTGACGAGTTTGGAATAAGAGAAAGAGTTGTTGGAGTGGCTCCCGTAGGCTGTGCCGTATTAATATACAACTACATTAACTGTGACATGTACGAGGCTGCTCATGGAAGAGCGCCTGCCATTGCAACGGGCTGCAAACGAGTGCATCCAGATCTGATACTTTTTACTTATCAAGGAGATGGTGACCTAGCATCTATTGGAACGGCTGAGATTATTCATGCGGCAAATCGGGGAGAAAATATCACTGTGCTTTTTTTGAATAATGCAGTTTACGGAATGACTGGTGGACAAATGGCGCCCACAACAATCTTGGGTCAAAGGACAACAACTTCTCCTCTTGGACGCTCTCCTAAAAGAGAAGGGTATCCGATTAGAATAGCCGAAATGCTTGCTACTTTAGAAGGCGCAACCTATATTGCGCGTGTGGCTGTGCACAATCCGAGAGCGATTATAGCGGCTAAAAAAGCGTTAAAAAAGGCTTTCGAAGTTCAGATAAATGGATTGGGTTTCTCTTTGGTAGAGTTTCTGTCGCCCTGCCCAACTGGGTGGGGAATGTCTTCTACAGAAGCACCTAAATGGGTTGAAGAAAAAATGATTCCTTCCTTCCCTCTAGGCGAGTTCAAAGTTCCTAAGAGTGAAAAATCGGTGAAGTGAAAAAATGAAGTCGCTTTATGAAAACGTTATAATGGCTGGTTTCGGCGGGCAAGGCGTTCTATTTATTGGAAGATTGTTGGCTCATGCTGCGATGAAAGAAGGGAGAAACGTAACATGGATTCCTTCGTATGGTCCTGAGATGCGTGGGGGAACTGCGAACTGCACGGTTGTCATATCCGATGAAGTGATTGGGTCACCTGTCATAGCTTCTCCTCATGCCTTGATTGTGATGAATAATCCGTCGTTGGATGCTTTTGGGCCTCGACTGGAAACAGGTGGGTTGTTGATAATAAATTCTTCTCTGGTTACTCGTGAAACTAAGAGAAATGACATAACTGTGGTTGAGGCGCCAGCGAATAAAATAGCTTCTGAAATCGGCAGCGATAGAGCGGCTAATATGGTATTGTTAGGTGCTTATATTGCTCGCACAAAAGTTGTAACAAAAGAAAACATTTTGGAAGCACTCAAAAAAGTTTTAGGGGAAAAGAAAAAGCAGCTGTTTGAAATAAATAAGACTGCCTTTGAAAAAGGAATAGAAATTGGAAGCTTGTAGGCTTAGGCGCCTCCGTCAATGTTTTAATTATGTGCGACATGGAAAAATATAAAAGGTTCAGCATGATGGTATAGTCTACTTCGCATAGCTATGTATGTCAATCAACGGAAAAGGAGGTAGAACATGACAGAAGAAGAAAAAAAGATGGAAGAGAAACCAACAGAAGAACCTGTTAAAGAGGAAAAACCAGCAGAAGAACCTGTTAAAGAGGAAAAACCAGCAGAAGAACCTGTTAAAGAGGAAAAACCAGCAGAAGAGAAACCAACAGAAAAAGCTGTTAAAGAGAAAAAAACAACTGAAGCACCACAGACTCGACAATTCAGTGAAAACACAGTGTTTGTCGGTGGAAAACCAGTGATGAACTACGTGATGGCTTGCTTAACCTTGTTTAATTCCGGCGGCAAAAAAGTTGTTTTGAAGGCTAGGGGACAGGCGATCAGCAGAGCCGTTGACTCAGTTGAATTGTTAAGACGTGTCTTCCTAAAAGACTTAAAACTAGAAAGCATCGCCATAGGCACAGAGCAACTGACAGGGAGAGAGGGCCAAATAAGAAATGTTTCAACGATTGAGTTGAAAGTGACTAAACCATAAGCTTCGTTGATCCTCTAGGCACCGTTTGAAGCCAACAGTGAGAGTATGCTATTCACATCGTAGACGTTTTGTTACATTGTTTTCTGAAGAGCAGTGGAGATAGTTATATAAAACTGTCTTTTCTAATCGTTAGTCTCCAAAGGTGAAGAAAAATGAGCGCTTATCCCAAAATAATTGTTACTCCACCAGGCCCTAAAGCTAGAGAGCTTGTCAAAAAAGATGAGAATGTGATTTCACCGTCTTATGTACGGTTTTATCCGCTTGTTGTCGAATCGGGAAGGGGCTGCATAGTGAGGGACGTGGACGGAAACGAATACATAGACTTCAACTCGGGTCTAGTGTGCCTAAATGTCGGTACCAATCATCCCAAGGTGGTTGCAGCCATAAAGAATCAATGCGACCGTTTCTTGCATTATTCAAACACCGACTTCTTTTATGCTGAAGTTGTTAACCTTGCGGAAAAACTTGTTGAAATCGCGCCTGGAAGCTTTGACAAAAAAGTCTATTTTGGCAACAGTGGTGCCGAGTCGGTTGAAGCAGCCGTCAAGCTTGCAAAGTGGCACACACGCAAACAACGATTTATAGCATTTATAAGCGCCTTTCACGGACGCACAATTGGAGCCTTATCCTTCACTGCAAGCAAGCCAACTCAAAGGCGATACTTCTTCCCTCTGATGCCAGGTGTTACCCATGTGCCATACCCTTACTGTTACCGTTGTCCCTTCAAACTAACCTATCCCGACTGCCACTACTGGTGCATAGACTTCATCGACGAATTTGTTCTACAGAAATACGTGCCTCCTGAGGAAGTTGCTGCAATACTCTTTGAGCCAATTCAAGGCGAAGGCGGATACGTTGTTCCACCACCGGGATACTTCGAGCGGCTGAAGAAGCTTGCTGACAAGTACGGTATACTGCTTATAGACGATGAGGTGCAAGCTGGCACGGGTAGAACTGGAAAATGGTTTGCAATTGAACACTGGAATGTTGAGCCTGACATTTTGTGCAGTGCCAAGGCATTAGCTTCTGGACTGCCACTAGGCGCAACTATTGCCAAAGCAAAAGTTATGGATTGGGTTGGCGGCTCTCATGCAAGCACATTCGGGGGCAACCCTCTTTCATGCGTTGCGGCAAACGCGGTTATCGATGTCATAAGGGGAGAAAGGCTTCTTGAAAACGCAACTGTGCAAGGTGCTTACATTATGAAGCGGCTTGAGGAATTGAAACAGCAAAGCGAAATTATAGGCGATGTGAGAGGAAAAGGCTTGATGATAGGCATGGAAATCGTGGAAAACAAAGAAACTAAGAAGCCAGCACCTACGAAGGCTAGTGAAATTATGAAACGCTCGTGGAAACGCGGAGTCGCCGTCATCACATGCGGGTCGTCAACAATCAGAATTGCGCCCCCACTTAACATTACTAGAGAACTTGTTGATGCCGCATTAGAAATAATTGGAGACGTCGTAAAAGAGGTTGAAAAGGAAGTTTAAGCCCAACAGTGTGTTTACATGGAAATTCAGAGACTAACAATAAACGACTACAAAGAAATGATTAGGCTCTGGCTTACTGCGAAATTACCCTTCAAACCAAAGGGAAGAGACAGCAGAGAAGCAATAGCGGTAGAAATGAAGGCAAGCCCTGACTTCTTCCTAGGAGCCTTTGAAGACAACCATCTTGTCGGCACAGTTATTATAAGCTGTGACGTACGAAAAGGCTGGATAAACCGCTTGGCTGTAGACCCAAGTTATCAGCATCGTGGAATTGCTAAGGCTTTAATTGTTGAATCCGAAAGAACGCTCAGAAAGCACGGCATTAGAATTTTCTGCGCTTTGATTGAAGATTACAATGTTATATCAAAAGAGCTGTTTAAGGAATGCGGCTATGTTGAGCATCATGATATAACATATTTTAGCAAAAGGGACAGCGACGAAGTCTAGCCTGCTTTTCTGCACACTAATAGAAAATGTTCAGAACTGCCGACAACTGATGGATGTGTGCAAGTCTTCAGCAGAATTTCCATCCACATTTTCCATTTCTCCTTGTCTTTGGAAAGCCTGTTTGTCTTTTTTTCATGATGTGAAGAGAGTCCTTCTAAGCCAGCCATCTCTAACATTTTCACATCATGTTTCTCAAAAAGGCCATGTAATTCCTCTGGCAAAAACCAATGCGCCGCGGTGAACCCTTCTCCTTGCAAACCAGGAACATAGTCACCAACCTCCAAATGATGTTTTGCATATTGCATTTCATGTGGAAACTCAACGAGTATACTTCTTAGTAGACCAATGCGGCTAATGACAGAGACAAAAATCGGTGCCTCCTTTTTCGCAACACGCACAAGTTCCTTCACAGCCTTTTCCCTTTGATTAGCGTTTAACAAATGACATAGAGGAGCTCCTAAACATAACACGGCGTCAAATCTTTCGTTCGGAAAAATGGATAAATCTTCAACAGAGCCTTGCACAAACTGCTTGACTTTTCTCAAAACACCAGCTCGCCTTATTCTCTTTTTTGCGAGTTCTAGCATTTCGGGAACAAAGTCTAATAAGACGACATCGTAGCCTCTTTTGGCCAATTCGATTGTGTATCTGCCGGGTCCTCCACCAGCATCCAGAACCAAGCCGTGTCTCGGCAAGTACTTTTCAAGAAAATGCATAGTAACGATAAACTCGATTTTGTGATATGGGTCTCTCTGTAAACGGCGCCATTCACCACGAGCTGTTTTCGCAAACCATTCCTTAACCATTTCTCCGATTCGTTTTTCATCAATTTCCATTTGTTCGCACATCAACCTCTTTTACTGAGCTAAGATATATGAGTTGCCAAAACCGAAAAATCAGGCTTCTCTTTCCTCTGGTTTAGGCTCATGAACATCGCGCGCTAGAGGATTTTAGAAGTTTCTTGGTTTCGCAATCACTTCTTTTATCTTTAAGTTGAAAAATCTTCCAGCGTTTGCAGGTTGTATGCGAAGTGCCGTGTCTGCACCCCTGCCCGTACCAGCGATGGCAATAACGTCTTTGTCAACTGGAATTAAACCCGCGTCCGCTGCCATCAAAGTAATTTCTACACACACTTTCATGCCTTCACCCATGAGCCTAAGCGTGTTAGCAATCAATTCCAAGGGTTGGATTGCGCCAAAATTTTTACGGATTGCCCGTTCTACACTGCTCAAAGCGTGGACACCTGTGCAGATCTTTGCCCCGTTTGCCAGAATTTCTCTTCTGTACTCATCTTCCAACTCGATTTTTCCGGGTTCGCGGAAACCAAAGCAATGTGTAACTATGACGATGTTGTATTCTTTGAAGGTTTTGGATGCTTTTGCTCCTGTTTCACCGGTCGTTGAAGCAACCACTATGTCCCTTATACCTTCCTTTTCTACGTATTCTTTAACAATTCTCAATAAAGCGTCGGTGTTATGTTTGCCTGCTTCATCAAAATAGGTCACTTTTCTTTCAACTGGCCTCATGGATTGTCACCGTTTAAGCAGCTTTTTTCTTAACGGTTTTCTTTTTAGTTCTGTGCCGCATACTTCGCATCTATTATGTTTGTAATCCGCTGGATACCTTTTGTGGCATGCTGGGCAGTACCTTATCCATTCCAAACGAAAACGAATGCCGAACGTAGCTAGTGAAGTGAAATCTATGCCCATTTGATTTGCGACATTTTGTATCGAGTAGTCATCTGTTGCAATTGACGGAGAGTACCCCATTGTCTTAAGTTCCAGAGCCAACGCTAGGAGTTGAAGGTCTGCTTCTGATAGGAAAAACGCGTCTCCGACAAGCTTTGCAGATGCCTTTACTTTTTTCGCAAAAATCTTTTTTGGTACCCTAACTTTTAGCTTTCCGCTTTCTATCGCTGTTTTAAACCTAACCTGAATCATAGAATTTCCCAATACTTCTTTTTCGACCATTGGAACAGTATATTGTTCTTCGTTTATTGAAAATGGGTCGAAACCAGCCACAAAGGCTGATGTGTCTAAAACTATAACCCTTTTTGCTGTCGTATCCGTTAGGTTTCTCCTCCTAGCCCCCTGAAGATAAGTCTGCTTCTTAAACGATCGTAGAAGTTTTCCCTAAACCTTATGAAAGAAGTTTCGTGTTTGGAACGATTAACGGTCAGACGTGTAAGTCCAGAGTTCACAATTTTGCGGTGTTGTCCATCAATCACCACAAGAGTTCTTTTCGGTCTAAGAACCTCAATTGTGAGGCTTGAGTCCACTGGGAAAACAATTGACCGAAAAACGCTTAAAGCACATACGGGTGTCAGAACAAAAGCATCTACACACGGATCTAAAACAGGGCCCCCAGCTGAGAGTGAGTAACCAGTGGAGCCGGTTTGTGTAGCTATAATTAGTCCGTCTGCTTGGCAATTCAAAATCGCTTTTTCGTCCTTTATGATTCTGGCATAGAGTAATTTTGCTGGTTCATCAGCTGTGACTAGTACTTCATTCAAGGCTTCTGGGAATTTTATGTCGTCTGCGGTTACTGAAAGTTTCGTGCATTTTTCAAGGGTGAATTCTTCCTTTAAGCATTTGTCTACTGCCGTAAAGGCCTGTTTCGGTTCTACTTCTGTTAGAAAACCTCGAACACCCATGTTTATTGCGAGTATTGGTGGTTCAGGTTTTGGAATTGAGACGCATGTTCTTAAAATCGTTCCGTCTCCACCAATTGTGATTATAAAATCAGTTTTCATCTGCTCTAGGGGCACACTTTTCTCTTGTATGCCCATTTTCTCGGCTAACGTGTCTTCCACGCATACTTCTAATCCTTTTGCTCTCAGACATTTGGCTAAATCTTCCACAAGTTTTGTTGCTTTTCTCTTGTCGAAACGGGCGACCAAGCCGACAGTTTTAAACAACTTTTTCACCTTTTCACGTATTAGCGACAGCTTAATCTATATATGAGTGTTGTTTAAAGTTGCTGTGGATAAAAAGCAATAGAAGTTGGTGGGAGTATGAGTAAGCCAGCTGGTGTTGGAAGCCTACGTGTAGGTCGTTACGTAATTTTGGATGGTGAACCATGCCACATAGTTGACATAACTAAGTCAAAACCAGGAAAACATGGGTCGGCTAAGGCAAGAATTGTCGCCATAGGCATTTTTGATGGTGTTAAAAGAAGCTTTGTTAAGCCTGTGGACGCAAACGTTGAAGTGCCGATGATTAATAAGAGAAGTGGCCAAGTGTTTTCAGTCATGTCTTCCGGCGTTCAAATAATGGATTTAGAAACCTATGAGTATGTGGATGCGCCTTTTCCCGAAGACGAAGATTTGAAGGCGAAACTTGTCGCAGGCGTTGAAATCGAATATTGGCGGATAATGGGCAGAGTAAAAATTCTTAGGACTAAATAGAATAAGGTGAAAGGAAGTTCGAACGAAAAACTGGGACGGTTATTTCTGAGGTCACAATTGTTTTTCCATTAATTGCGGTTGCTGTTTTGGATCGTGTTTAACCCCACCAATCCCAATCGAGCTGTCTGAACCCTACATAAAGTATTGAAAGTATCACTCCCCAACTTAACGCTATGCTTGCCACTTCTAATATTAAGTTCTCGCTTAGGTAGCTATAGCTTGCCCAGGCGCTTATTGCACATAAGCCCACTAGTATGAGGACGAACATGGCAAAATGGATTGCACGTTCTACTGTCAAGATGTTTCACCTACTAAACTTGCTCTAAATAGTCAGCCTAGGTTACTGTTAAGATTTTTCATTAAGATTTAT
>JAOZHM010000088.1 GCA_026014845.1 Candidatus Bathyarchaeota archaeon | reverse complement strand
GATTGCCTTATAACAAACGCATCAACACGGACTGACAAAAGCTGCGCCGCTTCGCTTTGCACCTTTTGTCATCCGGTTATGCGAGGCGTTGAGCCTGTCGAAAAAGTACTTGAACAACCTTTTAATAGTTGAAACAAAGCCGTACTGTGGTAGACTGCTATTACTGTCATTACGAATTAATCAATGGAGAACCACAGATGGCGCGATACAAATATTACAACTACGATCAGCTGATGATGGTGCCTGTATCCTTAGAGAAACAATTGATACCAGGCACATTGGAATATGCGATACATCATGTTATTGAAGAACGCCTTGACATGAGCATGTTTGACGATCGTTATCGCAATGATGAAACGGGTCGCAAGGCGATAGATCCGAAGGTGCTGATAAAGATTGTGCTCTTTGGCTATTCACTGGGGCTGATCTCATCACGATCTTTGGAGCGAGCCTGTAAGGAAAATATTACGTTTATGGCTCTTTCCTGTGGACAAAGACCTGATCACAGTACAATCGCGGCCTTTGTATCATCATTAGATAAAGAGATTGAGCCGTTGTTCACCAAAGTACTGCTAATTTGTAATGAAGAGGATTTGCTGGGTGGCACTCATTTCAGTTTGGATGGATTGAAACTTTCCTCGAATGCTGCAAAGGAGTGGAGTGGTAAGTTTGAGGATTTGAAAAAGAAACAGGAAGCACTGGAAAGGAAAGTGAAAGAGGCTGTTCGTGAGCACCGAGCATCAGACAAACAAGAACTCGACATGTCTTCTTCAGATGCGAAACGTCAGGAGAAGCGGATCAACAGGCTGAAACAGAAAGCGGAACGCATTGAGAAGTTTCTTTCTGAAAACGAACCGAAGATTGGTTCCAGAGGCAAGGAGATCCAGAGTAACGTCACAGACAATGAATCAGCAAAAATGGCCACTTCACACGGTGTATTGCAAGGCTATAACGCCAACGCAGTAGTTGATGAGAAACAACAGGTAGTGCTACATGCAGCGGCTTTCGGAAAAGGGGAAGACGCCTCAAGCATGGAGCCGATGTTGGATGGGACTAAGGATAAACTGGAAGCAATTGGTTGGGAAGACCCTTTGAAGGATAAACAAGTCAGTGCTGACACCGGCTATTACAGCGTAAAAAATCTCGAGGCATGTAAGAATCATGAGGTTGATGCTTACGTGCCGGACCCTCAGTTCAGAAAACGGGATGTTCGTTTTGCAGATGCAGGTCGTCACCGCCGTCCTGTAGACAAGCGCAAAGAAAAATATAAATCTAAAAAGCGTTTCTTCAGTGTGGAAGACTTCAAGCTTGATGATCATACCGGTAAGCTTATTTGCCCTGCAGGTCATGGGCTATACGTAAAGAACCGGAATTTTATTACAGCAGATGGATATAAGGGCATTGCCTACCAGGCACCGAAGAAAGCCTGTAGTGATTGCCAATTGCGTTCCAAATGTTTGCGCAACCCGAATACCGTGTCACGACAGGTTCATGTTTTTTATGGGAAACGCCCTGGCAGCCTTACAGATGAAATGAAGGGTAAGATCGACACAGAAGAAGGCCGCCGCATTTATAGCAAGCGTTTGGGTATTGTAGAACCTGTTTTCGGCAATATTCGCACATGCAAGAGAATGGACAGGTTTACCTTACGTGGGCATATCAAGGTCAATATTCAATGGATGTTATACTGCCTGGTTCACAACATTGAAAAGATCTCCAACTTTGGGAAAAGCTATGCCATGGCGTAAGGATAATGGGAGATATGGAGATATATCCTCTGCAAACGCTATATTAGCTGTTATAGAGGCACTTATTTTCGTCCCTGAGGTATAGAAAAGCTGCATCTTAGTAAATATTCCAATTTCCATTAACATTTTACTGTGCTGTTGCGAATATTGTATTGGGAACTGCTTTTTCGACAGCCTCGTTATCTTTTACGAAAAAACTATCTTTCCGGAAGGAACATTATGAGTGCCAAATTTTTTCCAGAAATTATTACAAATCTTCCGAATGCTGACATCCCCATCAAAGGTCTTGTTTCACACCTGTTTCAGGGACAAGACCAGCAAATATTATTTATGGAATTTGGAAATGATGTTGAGATTCCCGAACATTCCCATGAGGCACAATGGGGTGTAGTTTTGGCAGGAGAAATTGAACTCTTTATTGAGGATAAAAAATTCATTTTTCGAAAAGGTGATACGTATTTTATCCCAGCCGATGCTAAGCACAGTGCCAAAATAAAAGCCGGATATAAAGATGTTACCCTCTTTAACCAGAGGGACAGATATAAAATAAGTGAACACCAAAACAGATAAGCGGGGAAATGGTGTCCGGAGTGGAGCGGAATACGCATT
>JAOZHM010000087.1 GCA_026014845.1 Candidatus Bathyarchaeota archaeon | reverse complement strand
TAAACTTCCGAAAATCATTGGACCACCAATAGATAGCCAAAACAGGTAAGGATGAGGATTTAAGAAATTCGCAATGACACCCCTTTTCAGAGCATCTCTTTTTGCAAGTTCGACTATTATACTGTTTATTACCTCAGTCACTTTTCATTCGGTTCCCAAAATTCTTTCGCAGAAATATTAGCTTTCTTTGCTGACGCAACATTGTAAGGGCAAACTTTTATGCATGTCGAGCAGTCTGTGCCGTTTTCACACCAATAAAGATAGCATCGTTCAACATCAACATACCACTTCAACGCTCCCGGATTATTAGATCGACATGTCACTTCAAAGCTTGGTTCGTCATTCATTGAGATTGCACTTGCCTCGCAATGTTCAGCACACAGCTTACATTTTTTGCAGAACTCTTTTACACCAAACTCTATGGGTTTGTCGGTTTCCAGTGAAAGATCTGTTAAAACTTTGCAAAGCCTAACTCTTGGACCGTATTCAGGCGTGATCAACAAGCCATTGCGACCAAGTTCTCCAAGTCCAGCGTCAATCCCGAGTGGAATGCTTAAGGCAGTGTCGTTTCCGCATTGTATTGCTTCATAGCCAAGATTTCGAACAAATTCGCCCACGCCAGCAAGCATAAACGCCATTTTTGAATAACCTACACCAGTGGCAGCCGCAGCAGGAGCAGCAGGAGATGTTGCGATTCCATCCGCGTCCATTTCAACCGCCATAACAATAACGTTTTCGAATTTCTCAGGGACATCAACATCTGCGTATAGCCAGTCTCTGTTAAGCTCGCAGACTCCAACCAGTGACGCACCGAAAAGCCTTGCTGCCCGCTTGATGAGAATGCTCATTCTATAGGGATCATCAACTTCATATTTCGTTTTTGTCCAATCAATTCCAGTTGAGACTGCTGGAGTCCTATTGAGTTTGATTTTTTTCCATGAAAAACCGCCTTTAAAAGCGTCGTGTACTATCCAAGAGGCATAGGCTAATGCAAAATCAACTCTGGAATAGCCGCATTTTCCCTCTGAAATTGTTCGGAGCACTTTTTCATCGTACATTCGCATGTAGCCTTCCCATGACGAATCCCACATTACCCTACCAAAAACTATATTTTTACTGTCGAAGCGGCGAAGCTTAGATTGATCAATAACGTAGGGCGGTTTCTCAATTCTTTTTGCTTTGATCTTTGGAGTTTTGCTTGTTCGATTTGAATTCATAACCTAGCACCTGAAGATATAACCGAATATAAAGTGTAAGTTGAATTTCTTTGTTTTTGATTCTTTGAAGGCATCATTCTTCGTAGGTTATTTCCCAGATTACTCTTCCCTTCGGGTCTGGACATTCCACTTCGAAAACTTTGGGTAGCCAGTCGTCTGGCTCGTCTATTTTCCTTTGCTTAGCTGGCAATAGTGGCAGCAAACTTGAAAGAGCGTAAATGCAAACATGCTTATTTTCTCCTGGAAAGCTTAGTTTTCCACCCTCAAGCCGGAAACAGTCCCCGATTTTATGCGTGTTACAATAACCTTCAATTGTCTTAATCTTCACGATTAAAGTCTTCATGCGAACTCACCTCGAAAACAGCTAAAAACAGATATCCACTTAAGCCTTTCTAACCTTAAAATCAAGACGTAAAACTTCAACAAGACAAGGAAGCTAACCTTAATTGAAGAGAATATTAGTTGATGTAGATCGTTGTACTGGATGTAGGCTATGTGAAATGGTATGCTCGTTCAATAATGAGAACGCATTTGGCCCTTCAATTTCAAGGATAACAGTGATAAAAGAAGACAAATTTGGACTGGACTTGCCGATTGTTTGCTGGCACTGTAACCCATGTAATGCCATGGAAAGTTGCCCTACAGAAGCCTTGGTAAGAAACGAAGAAGGTTTGGTCTTTGCAAACGAGGAGAAATGTATTGGATGTGAAAAATGCTTAGAAACGTGCATAATTGGAGCAATTAAGCTTCATCCTGAAAGAAACACTGCTCTAATCTGCAATCAATGCGGCGGAAAACCTTTATGCGTCGAAAAATGCCCAACAAAAGCTCTAACATACACTGAAACAGAAACAAAACAGCCAATGTTGCCGAATCAGGTTATTAAAGAAACGTTGAGAAGGTGGAGAATAATTGCCTAAATACTACGGTTATGCTGGAAGAATTCTAAGAACAAATCTTACAAAGAATCAGACAAAGGTTCAACATACTGAAAAACGGTTGATAACCAAGTTTCTGGGTGGAAGAGGCTTCAACTCAAAAAGGCTTTATGACGAAGTAACCAAAGATGTCGATCCGCTTTCTCCGCAAAACAAGCTTATTTTTGCCACAGGCCCCCTTGTCGGCACAGCTTTCCCTTTAGGCGCAAGATTTAACGTAAGCGCAAAATCTCCCCTAACTGGGATATTGGGAGATTCAAACGCTGGAGGTCACTTCGCCGCTGAAATGAAATTCGCTGGATACGATCAACTAGTCATTGAAGGAAAAAGCCGAAAACCAGTCTACATTTTTATTGAAGATCAAGAAATTCAAATAACGGACGCGGAACACCTTGTTGGAAAAGACACTTACGAAACAACTGAAACGATAAAGAATGATTTAGGAGATAGAACAGTTCAAGTAGCAACAGTTGGTCCCGCCGCTGAGAACCATGTTCTTTATGCCGGAATATTCGCCAATCTGGCGAGGCCAGCTGCTAGGACAGGTATGGGCACTGTTATGGCTTCAAAAAATTTGAAGGCAGTGGCGTTGAAGGGAACAGGCGTCATAGAAATTGCTGATCCTAGAAGATCTTGGAAGATTGTTGAAGAGATAGAAGAAGAAACCTATGCTCACCCGCAATATTGGCCCCGTAGAATTATGGGAACGACGAGAATTTTGATGCTTGCTGATAAACTTGGTTTTTTGCCCACGAGACACTTCACTTCAGCCACATTCCAGCATGCGTCTAAGGTGAGCGGTGAAAGGTTGGCAAGAGAGTATAACGTAAAAAACAGGGCTTGCTTCTCTTGTATAGTTCCGTGTAGTAGAGTTTATGTGATAAGAGAAGGCGAATACGCTGGCCTTTATGGCGAAGGCCCAGAATACGAAGCATTGAGCAGCTTTACTGCCAGAGTGGGCAACTCAGATCTAGACTTGGCGTTAAAGGCTGTTGATTTGGCAAACAGGTTAGGGTTGGATGCGATAACAACTGCTGAATGTATAGCTTGGGCTATGGAGCTTTATGAGAAGGGAGAATTGACTAGAAAAGAGGCAGACGGTCTTGAACTGAAATGGGGAAACGGCGAGGCAATACTTGCCTTAATTGAAAAGATAGCCCTTCGTGAAGGATTTGGGGATTTGCTTGCTAACGGAGTTAGGAGAGCAGCTGAAAAACTGGGAAAAGGAGAGGAAATCGCGTTTCACGTGAAAGGTTTAGAAATTATACAGGCTGACCCGCGGGGCTTGAAGGGTTATGGCTTGGGTTATGCAGTTGCGAGCAGGGGAGCTGATCACTTGAGATCTGAGCCTTTTGTTGAGTTGAGTGACGACCCGGAAAAGGGGGTGGAAATGTTTGGTGTTCCAGAAGCAACTTTGAGGCTTGCACATAAAGGAAAGGGTAAACTTGTGCGTTACTTTGAAAACTGGTGCGCCATAATAGACTGCTTAGAAGTTTGTAAAAACTTGGCTGGAAACATGGAACTACTGCCTTTTAACAGAGCGGCTGAAATCGCTGAGGCTGTAACAGGTTTTCATTTCACAGAGCAGGCTATGTTTGAAATTGGAGAGAGAATAGTAAACTTGGAAAGAGCCTATCTTGTTCGGGAAGGAATTAGAAGGAGGGACGACTGCTTACCGGCGAGATTCTTGAAGGAGCCCTTGCCAAACGGCAATTCGAAGGGTGCAATATTCGAAATAGAGCCTATGTTGGATGAATACTATGCAGAAAGAGAGTGGAACTTGAGGACAGGCATTCCTAAAGCGGAAAAAATGAGGAAAATAGGTTTAGGGTATGTGGTTGAAGATTTGAAAAGAAATGGAGTTGAAATAAGGTAAAGAGAGAGAAAAAGTATGGAAATAGATTGGAATGTAGTTAAAAAGATGACTCTTTGGAGCTATGAAGATCTAATAAAGAAAATTCTCAAAGCTTTATCCTACAATTTCATTCAGGAACACTACAACCACAGTATGAAAGAAGCTGAAGACTATGCTACTAGACTACTTCGATACGACCCAAAGTACACAGAGTACATCAGCAGATTGACTGATATTTTCAAAAATCTTGACAGCTTAAAAGTACAGAATTATACTGAACTAGTGCGCCAAGTGGAAAATAGAGAAAAATGTGAGGAAATTCTTAGAAAGACAAAATTGCCATTCAAAGACTTAATATCTGTTCTCAATTATGTCTTCCGTTGGGTCTTACCTTTTAGCCTGTATTTGAGACAACTAATAGACACAAGCAATGAAGCTCATAAAGAGTACATTGAAGAACTGAGGAAACTTGGCATTAGATTCAATTTGGATATCTTGGAGCATGGTAGAACTAGAGAAGGTAGAAAGAAAATCTCAAAAGAAACAGGGATTCCAGAAGCTTTCATCCTCAATCTAGCAATTCGAGCAGACATAACTCGTCTACCCTGCATGAGCAGAAAGACTGTCAATCATCTTTGCGATGGAGGATATGATAGCGTAGAAAAGTTAGCCAAAGCAGATATTGGAAAATTGAAAGAGGATATAAAATCTTATTTTGACAAAATGGGAATGAGACTTTCTAGATCTTTTATCGACTTAGAAGGACTAATTGAATGGGCAAAAACTATTCCAAAAATTGTCTAAATCTAAGTAATAATTCAGTCTGCGTTGAATTAACTGAAGCTTTGATAATGGCTAAACAAATGAATGAAAAATTAGCAAGATTATGCCTCTCTGCTTAGAATGGGATTCATAAACCTTGAACCAATTTTCAAGTTTTGTAGACGACCCAGAAACGCGCATGCAGACCATAGTCTTTTTTTCAGTTCTATTTCATACCCAACTTCTTGTTCTGCTCTAAAACGCTGATAGCCTCCGTAAGACGTTTTTTTCGCGTCGCGTCCCTTTTTGCACTATTTATCCATCCAACAAGTTGTCTTTTGTAGCCGTTGGCTAAGCTATCGAAATAGTCTAGAGCTCCCTTGTTCGTCGCTAAGGCCTCTTTTATGTATGGGGGAATAACGAGTTTTCTTCTGATCGGAGCAACCTTAAACCATTCCCCGTTTTTCTTTGCTTCATTGATTTTTTTCAATCCTGGCTTTGTCATCTTTCCTTCCTTTATCATTTTTCTGGCTCTTTTCTTATTTGCTTCCGACCATTTGCTTTTACTCCTGCGGGGTGTAAATTTTTGACCATATTTCTCATCATCAATTTTCTTTACGATGCTGTCTATCCACCCAAAGCACAATGCTTCTTCCACGGCGTCGTCATAGGGAATTCTAGGCTTGCCAGTGTGTTTTTTATAGTAGATCAACCAGACCTCATTCTTAGTGTCATGATTTTCTCTAAGCCATGCACTCCAATCATCCCTATTAGTTACATACAATTCTTCGGTTGTTTTCATCAGGCTTACTCCAACTTGTGAGTTCAATATGTTAACAGTTTTTGCAATATTTAAGAGCGCGCGCGCTACCATCTGCGATCCCGATCTCCATGATCCTCTTACATTTATTCCTACGAATGTACTCATTAAGAAACGAATGTGACCCGTATCCCAACCTACTAGATCTCATTTTACTCCTCTCCTAAATTGAAATTGCTTATATTAATGTGAATATCACGTTAATTTCTAGAGGAACTACTCAGTCAATGAAACTCAAAAACACGCTAATGTAGCCATTTAAGAAGCTTTGGTCCATGAATGTGAGCATTTCGTACATTTGAAGTGTTCTATTGTTCTTTCTCTTCTGATCCCTGCATGTTCACCGGAGATTACAGAGAACCAACGGAATGCTTCCTTGTTTCCGCATCTTGGACATGCTTGAGAAACTTTCACATATTCACCTTCTGAATCATCGACGACGTAAACCAAACTGGGATGCTTTGTTTTCTTCATGCCCTCCAATTGCGTCTCAGCATTGGCATGAATCAGATTTCCACACTTTCGGCATAAAAAGCCATTCTTTGTCTTCTTCATATAAGAACCGCACTTGTCACAAAACTTCACGTCTGATCACATAGTTACTTTATAAGAATTTTGATACCCAAATCTCTTTCGTCGGATTAAACAGCTTTTGGTTTATGACTTTAGGGAGCGAGGCAAATTCTTTATGTCTTTGAAGGCATTATTTATTCGGAGAAACTATATGTTTGATAAAATTGTAGACG
>JAOZHM010000009.1 GCA_026014845.1 Candidatus Bathyarchaeota archaeon | reverse complement strand
TGAACCGTATACAAAAGCGGATTGAACGTGAATTTGAATATATGTTGTGGCTTGCTGTTAACTATCCAGAAATTTTGTTGAACAAACGAGTAACCCTCAATGAATATGGAAATATTCGCCATTCTAGAAACCAATCTAAAGAGAGAACAAAGACGTTGATGCTTACGCTTAAGGCTTTAATGGAAAACGAAAACGTGCATGTGGAGCTAGTTAAAAATGAGTAAGGAGATACGATGTAGACGATGCAATAAAACCGTGGAAGTCGAAGACGATTATCCATTTAAAACTTGTGAAATTTGCAGAACTAGGGACCGAGCGGATAGACGTGTCAAATCAGAAGTTAAGAAATCAGATAAAAAACTTGTTAAAGACTTAAAGGTTGACCGTTCTAGGATGCCCGAAATATTCTGGAGCTATAAGAATTTTTGTATCGCACGTAGTAGGTTTATGCATACTAAACCATCCTACGAAGAGTACAAGCAAGAAGTGGAACGATGGGTTAAAGGTCAAATTGAAATGGAAGCTGACTTGAAAATTGCCATGGAAAAACGTAGAAAACTAGCGGAGAGCGACCCTTGGGAGAGACCGAACTTTTTAGGTAGAGGTAGAGACAAGATGGGTGAAGCCTTAGAACGTGTGGAACGTGGAATGACAACGATAGACCCAGAACTTGTGAGAGAAGCCATGGAAGCTCCAGCACGACCAGTACCAGATTCAGAAATGTCAGAGTCAGATAAACGAATACAAAGATTCTTCCGTGAGCAACTAGCTCAAGATAAAGACTCTAATCAAGAAACAGAAGACTCTGAGGACTTAGAGGAAAAAACTGAGGAAAACGAAAACAACGAAAATTAACACTAATTGTTGTTTTTGCCTAAAAATGAGAATTTTTCCTCACATTATTAAACTTCTTAACATCCATAAAATAGCTCTCCGTTATACGGAGAGGGTCTTAGGCATATTCTAGCTTGTCACGTTGTAAAGGGTGGGGGAGTCCAAAACCATGGTCTTTTAGCATAATAACCTTAAAAAAAGGAGATTTATTCTAAGATAACCAATCATCTTCTCCATTCAAATCCTCCATGTCATAAAATTATGCGAATAACTTATTTAGCGTTCCGCCTTGACAAGTACTATTGCCTCAAAAAATGGCAAACTACGCTTCGCAACAATACTGGTTTTTAGGCCATTTTTCTCAAATCTTCGCAAAGTTTCGTTAACGTCAGACAACGTAGATTGCATCAAGAGGATGTACCCATTCTCTTTCACATATTCTGGTGCCTCGCAAATGAAACGGTCAATAACTTGTCTGCCAGCAGCTCCGCCAGCCCAAGCACGTGCAAGCCACGATATATCTTCAGAGGGGGTTGAAGGTAGGTAAGGAGCATTAAAAAGAATTTCATCAAACTTTTCTTCTGCATTTATAGGTGCAAACAACTCGCCTTGCACGAAAAACATATTTTCTAACACCCCGTTCAGCTTTGCGTTCTCCTTCGCACATCGAACAGCATAGGGATTTATGTCAACCATAACAACTTTTGCGGCTTTGTCTGCTGCAATTATGCCCAATATGCCGCATCCAGTGCCCATATCAAGAACAACTTCGTCCTTTTTCACAGCTAAATTCTCAGCGAAAAGAAAAGAGTCTTCTGCGGGTTCGTAAACATTCGCATAAACATGGAAAATGTAATCTCTGAAATACACTTTCTTACTTGACGAGGGCATTTGCCAAGGCTCCGAAATCTTCAGGTGCCAATTCTCTCACTCGTCTATCATGAAACAGCAGCGAATCAGCCAATTTGACAGCGTTTTCCGCGGTCGTAGCATGCTTGCTTTTTATAAATGGTAGAACAGCGTTTCTAACCTTTCTATTGCGCTGTGTGAAAAGCGTTTGAACAAGTTGCTTAAACAAAACTTTGTCTTTCAAGGTGAAAGGCGGTGGCTTTTTCGGTTCTAAGCGTACAATAATTGAACTCACTTCTGGCTGGGGATAAAACATCCATTTCGGGATCTCGTCGAAGAGTTCAACCTCAACATGATAGTATGCAACAACTGTTAACCACCCATAATCTTCACTTCCAACAGAAGCAACAAGACGGTTTGCAAATTCTTTTTGAAAAATTAGGACTGCACACTCAAAATTTTTGTCGAAAAGCCAAGGAAGCAGAGATGAAGAAATGTAGTAAGGTGGCACTGAAACAACTTTATTGAACTGTGATGTCTGCACTTTAAGGACGTTGCCCTCGATTAGCTCAACGTTAGGTAAGTCCCTAAGCTCTTCACGTAGAACACTCATAAGTCTTGAATCAGATTCAACAGCTAAAACACATTTGCATTTGTCGGCGAGAAAACATGTTAAGAAGCCTAAACCAGCACCAATGTCCAACACTACGTCGTCTCGGCTTAGTGATGCATACTTAGTCATGCATTGAAAAAATGAAGGTTCCACCATGAAATTCTGTCCTAAACGCTTCTTCGGAAAAATTCGATATCGTCGAAGTAGAAACTTCGTTCTTTTTAGGAGACTCATGACGGTCATTAACCAGTTAAGTTGCGTCTAGCAATCCTTGTGAACAACCGATACTTACTCCCGCCAGCCAACTCCTCCAAAATCCTTTTGGTAATCAGCTTAACAGGGTTAGGTATTTCCGTGCGTTTCTGCAGGTCTTCAAAATTTTCAAAGGGTTTCCTTTCACGCGCGTCAATAACTTGCCACATGTACTTTTTCCCTATCCCCGGAATCAACTCCAAACCGTGCATCCGAGGCGTTATGGCATGAGCTGTGTTGAAAAAGCGGACAAACTCCTTTTCACGATTAAGCACTATCTTACTGATCACTGCAGGAAGTTCCATCTTCGCAGCCCCAGTCAACTCATCATAACTTATTCGCCCAATGATATACGTGATCTCCTTACGAGCCTTCTTCCCAATATAAACACGATTATGAGGCTTCAGCACAACACCTTCCTTGACTAAGGCCTCTAAAAGCGTGAAAAATTCTTCGCCCAAAAGTTGGACGAGAGCTCCCGCTCTGTATCCGGCTCTCCCAGTGGGACGTGTTCCCGGGCGGCCGTGTGGCAGAAAATCTAGGACATAAGCGTGCTCTTCGTATCGCTTCTCCATTTTATATTCGCCTATAATTTAGTCTCTTATTGCTTAAAAAAATATAAGCAA
The DNA here is from genome assembly GCA_026014845.1 of Candidatus Bathyarchaeota archaeon. Lineage (GTDB taxonomy): Archaea > Thermoproteota > Bathyarchaeia > Bathyarchaeales > Bathycorpusculaceae > SOJA01. Next base: position 507 of record JAOZHM010000009.1, on the reverse strand, counting down.
AAATGCTATTTCAATTTTCGATGTTCATCCAATAAGTTAACTATGGCTTCGAGTTTTGAGGTTTCAATAATTTTGCGTCCACCAGAAAGGAAAACTCTCAACTCTTCGACGCTTTTAGGCATGCAGTTAACGACTTGAATGACTTCTTCCTCCTCTAAACCAAATTTCTCCACAAGTTTTTCCATAAGTTTTTCAGACGCTTCAGCATCTACTTTGGAAAATTTAGATGCGTAATCCAGTGTGCGACGCTGAAACTGATCCAAATTTTCTTCTCCTAAAGACACCAGCAACTTCTTAACTTGCGGAATTGTGAGATTCTTTTCTGTTATCGCTTTTTTCGCCATTTTCAATCAACTGTTATAAGGTTCTAAATGTTCAGGTCTAACGATAATCTCTTTGACAGCTTTTCCTTGTGTAACACTCAAAACGTAGCTTCTTCCACGTTTTTCAATCACCGTGCCGACTTTGCCGTGATAACGCCTATGAGGCATACCCTTTTGGACACTT
>JAOZHM010000086.1 GCA_026014845.1 Candidatus Bathyarchaeota archaeon | reverse complement strand
TCAGGAGGAAACATTCCAGCATGTTACCTAACTGGTCTTCTCTGCGGACTAAAAGCCAAAGCAAAAGGTGAAAAAGAAGCAATTTTAGACATAGGATTACATTCCTCTGCAAAGAACGGAGTTTTTGCGGCGCTGAAGGGCGTTTTAGACGCTGGAGTAAACGTGCCCTATAGTGAAGAGAAGCTCCCCAATGAAGAAAGAATAAAAGGTGAGCACATTGCAGAATATGCGGGAATTCTAGCCTCTAATCCTGAAGAATATCAAACTAGATTTTCGGAATACTTGAAGCAAAAACTACCCCCAGAAAAATTTCCCGCGCATTTTAGGAAAGCTAGAAAGAAGATAACTGCGTCGTTCAGTGGAGGTAAAAAGGTTTGAGGCGTTCAAGAAGAAGGTATTCAAGAAGGCGTCCAAGACCATCAGCAAACCTTGAAGAGTGGATTCCTAGGACACGCCTTGGCAAGATGATACAAGAGGGTAAGATTGCATCCATTCAAGAAATTTTTATGGAAGGCTTAAGGATACGTGAACCACAAATTGTTGATGCTTTACTTCCAGATCTTCAAGAAGAGGTCATAAACATAAATCTAGTTCAAAAACAGACAGATGCTGGTGAAAAATCAAGGTTTAAGGCAATAGTTGCCGTTGGAAACAGGGACGGCTACATTGGCTTAGGGTCTGGAAAAACAAGCCAAGTGCGCGCAGCCATAGAAAAAGCTGCCGTAGATGCCCGTCTAAACATAGTTCCAGTTAGGAGAGGCTGTGGAAGCTGGGAATGCGGCTGTGGAAAACCACACTCAGTACAGTTCCTAGTTGAAGGAAAATGCAGCGGCGTAAAAATCGTTATTCTTCCCGGACCGAGAGGTTTAGGTCTTGTAGCAAGCGAGGTGGCAAAGGTCATCCTCGGACTTGCTGGCATAAAAGACTGCTGGACGCGAAGTTACGGATCAACGAGAACTGTTCCGTCTTTTGCATATGCGGTTTTCGACGCGTTGAAGAGAACCTACGGCCTCATAACCCCTGCGGATTGGGTGAGGTAAGTGGCTCAAGAAGCGAAAGAACGTAAATGCATAGTGGCTGTACGAATCCGCGGAACAATTAGAGCATCACGGCAAGCCAGGGAAACCCTTCAAATGCTTAACTTGACACGAAACAACTACGCGGTTTTGATTGACAACCGTCCTGCATTCCTTGGAATGTTGAGAAAGGCGCAGAATTTCATTACTTGGGGTGAGGCTTCAAAGGAAACCGTGAGTTTGATGATGGAGGAAAGGGCAAGACTTGCTGGGAACAAGAAGCCAACAGATGAGTATGCACAAAAAAATGGTTACAAATCCTTGGAAGAGCTTGCAGAAGCAATATTTAACTGCAACGTTGAATACTGGAAACTTCCGAATGTGAAACCAGTCTTTAGGCTGCATCCACCAACTAAGGGCTTCAAGGGAAAGGTGAAAAAGGGCTATGGCATGGGAGGCGAGCTTGGATATCGTAGAGAAAAAATCAATGAACTGATAAAACGGATGACCTGAACTGCAACATTAAACACTTTTGCTTGCGATACATTTTATAGTCACCTTTTAAATGCCATGTTATTCGAGGAGGAGGCAGTTTGAGCGCGAAGTGGCGGAGATATAAAAAACGTTCAAAGCGATTTAACATTTCTAGAGACTCTGATAGAGTCAGAGATAAAAAATTTGATCAACCATTCCGAATTAAGAATCTACGGATCAAAAGACGAACATACCCCTACAAACACAGTCTTCTGAACACTTATGGAGGAAGAAAATGGAAGGAGCCCAAACCTCTAATCGATGTTCTTGAGGAAAAGAATAAAATAATAGTTGTTGCCGAATTCGCTGGTTTCAAAAGGGAAAATCTAAAAATCCACGTAAAAGATCAACGATTAATCTTGTCTGCTGAGGCTCCAGATCGGAAATACCATAAAAGTTTAAATCTTCCCAAAAGAGTGATTCCAAGCACCATGTGCACATCATATAAGAACGGTGTGCTTGAAATAGAATTTGAAAAGGCTGTTAAGGAAAAAGCCATCGACAAGGTAGTTGGCTGAAAATGCCGCATAAACTTCGAAAGATCAGAAAGCAACGTGGTTCAAGAACTCATGGCTGGGGCAGAGTGGGGCAGCACAGAGCAGGAGGATCAAGAGGGGGACATGGAAAGGCAGGGTTCCATAAACATAAATGGTCCTACGTGATAAAATATGAACCAGACTACTTCGGAAAAAAGGGTTTTACTTCACCCAAAAGTGTCAGACGAAAAGTGAATGTTATAAATGTTGGAGTACTCGACGAAATGGCTGAAAAGCTGTCAACAAGAAAGGAAAAAGACAAATTCTTCATAGACTTAGAAAGCCTCGGCTACACAAAACTTCTCGGCACAGGCAACGTTACAAAACCGCTGATTGTAAAGGTGCCGTCTTGTTCAAGTTCTGCGACTGAAAAGATAAAAAAAGCTGGTGGACAAATCTTAATAAAATCTGAAGAGTTGGAAAGTAGCGGATAACCCATGGCTGGCAGATTCCTAAACCTATTCAAACCCATTGCTAGGTTCTTACCGGAAATTAAGACTCCAGAACGCAAAGTAGGATTTAACGAAAAACTTTTCTGGACGGCAATAGTGCTCGTTGTCTACTTGGTGATGACTGAAATTTCCCTCTACGGCATTGAAAGAACAGCGATGGGAGAGCTTGCTGCTCTCCGGATAATTTTTGCTTCCAGTCGTGGAAGCCTCATGGAGCTTGGTATAGGTCCAATAGTCACAGCAGGAATAATATTGCAGCTCTTGGTTGGCTCCGACATGATAGAAGCCGACATGTCACGCCCTGAGGATAGAGGCTTATTCACGACAGCCAGCAAAATCTTCTCCATAGTTCTCACAGGCGTTCAGGCATCTGCGTACATAATTGGCGGAATGTATGGAAGCATACCGGGTACAGCAGCAATAATTGTTTTTCTACAACTCTTAGGAGCAGGAATGATCGTACTGTTGATGGATGAGCTTGTGCAAAAGGGCTGGGGGTTCGGCAGCGGGATAAGCTTGTTCATTATGGGTGGTGTTGCGCAGACAGTTTTCTGGCAATGTTTTTCTCCGGGAACTGGCCTATT
>JAOZHM010000008.1 GCA_026014845.1 Candidatus Bathyarchaeota archaeon | reverse complement strand
ACTCTTGAGCTAAGCCAAGAAGTAAGCATATCCGAAATAAACTCTACACACGATCGACTAGCCCAAAAATGCCATCCAGACCTTCATCCCGATGATCCCTTCGCCGAAGAGAAATTCAAAAAGATAAAGAACGCACATGAAGTGTTGACAAAGTACTGCGAGCATTACATCTTTTCTCTCGGGAAATCAAAAGTCGAGGAAACCCTTATAATACAAGAAAAAGGCTAGCTGAAGCCTTTCCAATAGGGGATTGCATTGGGTCGAACATTAGGAATAGATCTTGGGACCACCAACTCCGCCGGCGCTGTGATGAAAGATGGAAAAATAAGGCTTGTTCCAGCGTCTGAAGGGCCGACCCTCTACGGAAAAATGTTTCCCTCTATTGTAGCGTTTAAAGAAGACGGTGAAATAATTGTTGGAAAAAATGCAAAAGCCTACGCTTACGTTCATCCAGACAGGACGATAAGATGGATTAAAAGGCGGATGGGCACAGATTACACCGTAGACATAGACGGTTGTAAATACACTCCCCAAGAGATTTCCGCACTAATACTAAAGAAGATAAAAAAAGACGCAGAAACCTATCTGGGAGAGAAGATAGACAAAGCAGTGATCTCGGCGCCAGCGTACTTCAACAATAACCAGAGGAACGCCACAAAAGAGGCAGGAGAAAAAGCGGGGCTTGAAGTTTTAAGGATCGTTAGTGAACCCACAGCCGCTTCGTTAGCCTACGGTTTAGACAAGGTCAGAAAAAACCTTAAGATAGCAGTGTTGGACTTAGGCGCTGGAACCTTCGACGTAACAATCTTGCAGATGAACAGTGGCATCTTCAAAGTCATATCCACCAGTGGAGACACCCGTCTAGGCGGCAAAGATATGGACGACACAGTCTTAGACTATCTTGTCGACAGAATTGAGGAAAAAAACGGCATGGACTTAAGAGACGACAAAAAAAATTTGAACAAGCTAAGGGACGCTGGGGAAATGGCAAAGATTCATCTCTCCAGCAAAAGTTCAACAACTATAATGACTCAGCTGAACATAGACGGATCGAGCCTCAACCCGCACGTCGTTCTAACCCGAGAAAAGCTGGAGGAGCTCATAAAACCAGAACTCGATAGACTGCGAGACCCCTTGGAACAAGCATTGAAAGACGCAGAGCTAGAACCTCAAGACATAGACAAACTTGTTTTCGTAGGCGGACCGACCAGGATGCCAGTTATTAGAAGATACTTCAAAGACTTCTTCTCGGGATTAGAACCAGAAGAAGGCATAGATCCCATGGGGATCGTCGCTTCAGGCGCCTCCATCCAAGCCAGCATTCTGAAAGGTGAGATAAGGGACATGCTCTTGCTGGATGTCACACCTCTCTCGCTCGGCGTCGAAACTTCAGGCGGAGTGTTTGCAAGACTAATTAAAAGAAATACCACAATCCCAACGGAAGAAAGCATGACCTTTGCAACAGAAGAAGACGACCAAACCTCGATGATGATCCATGTTCTACAGGGAGAGAGGGAAATGGCGGCGGACAACACATCCTTGGGTTTATTCAAGCTAGACGGCATACCTCCCGCGCCTAGATACGAACAGGAGGTCGAAGTTACCTTCAACATCGACGCCGATGGCATACTAAGCGTCTCCGCCGAGATTCTGGAAACGGGGAAAAAAGAAGCGATCAAGGTGACGAAGCCAACCAAACTGTCAGAGGATGAGATCACAAGATTGATTATCGAAGCAACCAAGTTTGACGAAATGGACGAAAGGAAAAAAGAAATGATCGAAGCTCGCAACCGCGCAGAGGCTGTAATCTACGCAACAGAGAAATCAATAGAAGAAATACGCAGGAAAATCTCTGAAAGAGAAAGAAGGAAACTTGAAAAAACCTTAGAGAAACTCAAGACCGCGTTGAATAATGGCAAAGCCCAGAAAACCAAAGAGTACACTGATGAGCTATTAGAGCTGGTTAAAGGAGTGACCATGAAAGTGAAAAAGGTAAGTCAAGCGAAGAAGTTGGCGTCCTTCGCAGTAGAGAAGAAACTGAAGGATAAGCTCTCCACCGAAGAGAAGAGAAAGGTTGAGGAAGCGGTTAAAAGGCTTGAAACTGCACCATACAAAGATGTCAAGAGAGAGATGGATAAACTGAAAGAAATGATAGCCCTACTAGAGAGGGAACATGGGGAAACATAGAGTTGGAGCCGACAACAAGCGACGCAATCGTAGACCTTATTGACAGAATACTAGTCAAGGGAGTCATCCTCCAAGCAGATCTCATCATCTCGGTTGCCGGGATACCCTTAATCGGCGTCAACCTGAAGGCTGCAATCGCAGGCATGAAAACCATGCTAGATTATGGCATGATGGAAGTATGGGACCAAAAAATCAGAACGTACGCCCTAGAACACAGCGACGAAGAAGAACTGCCGTTGGGTGACGACGAAAAAATCATCCTCAAGACATTTGGTTCCCACTATTGGCGCCCCACGTCTCCTCCCGGCGTCTGGAGACCAGGATATCTTTACCTCACAAACAAAAGACTATTCTTGTTCCGGAAAAAACCAGCTAAGATCCTGTTTGAGGCGTCCCTAGACAAAATAAAGGGAATAACTGTCGAAAGGAAGAAGTATCTGAAGGAGATAGAGGACATCCTTGTTCTTTTGCTTGAAAATGATGGATCACACAGTGATGTAGAGACGCTTCGTACCGTAGATATAAGAGAGCTAAAAAGAAGGATTGAAGAAAGACTAGAAGAAATCCATAGACTCGTGAAAGTCCCACCTTCCACCCACTAGAACACTTATTTGAATGACCTTACATGAGCTAAGAAGCAGTTTCTCCATGAACTTTTATGAAACTCTCCATCTTTCGCATAGCTGTTTTGAACGCCAAGAATACAGTTTGGAACTTTTTCTTTCCTTTAGAGGTCACTGCGTAAACTATTTTTCCTCCATGAAAACTTGGTTCTATCAATTTGTTGTCCTCCAACGAGTGAAGAAGAGGATAGAGGGAACCTGGACTGAGCAAAACACCGAATTCCTTGTGAACAGCTGCAATAAGCTTGTAGCCATACATGGGTTTGCCGTTCAACATCGCTAAAACCACTACGTCTAAAAAAGTCTTCACATGCCTTATAACAATTCTCTCTTCGATCAACTCCCGCTTCACCAAAAGCAACTTCCACCTTCACTGAAAAGTTGAAACACGCGCACGAAATCACTCACTCGCTCTTTTGTGTCGATACCTGTTACCAGGAAAGAAGGTAATTAAGAGCTATGATGAACTCAGATTCCAAGTCGAAAATCATCACAATCCTTATACGGAAACGGCTGAAACCGAACACACTAACAAATTAAGAGGACAAACGCAAAATGACAGCTAGAAGAAATTTTCTTAACAAGAAGCGTATTTTCTGCCGCTTCGAAGGCGAATGCGAATTTAAAAAAACAATCGCCAAGAAAAACATGTCTGAACCTGAAACTAGATACGCAATCTGCACTTGGAAAGGTCATTGCAACCAGCAGGCCGACGCGCGCGCGGCGTGCACACTAGTTTCTTCTGTGAATCTCAGTCTTGACGCGTTTGATGAATGCTAAACTCTTATCCAGCCGGTCTTCAATGT
>JAOZHM010000085.1 GCA_026014845.1 Candidatus Bathyarchaeota archaeon | reverse complement strand
GCTTTTATGCCGTTTTTTACCTGTTGAACATAATCCTTTCTTGTGATTTTCTCAAAGCGTCCAGCATTAAGTGAAGGCAGGCTTACGTTCACCCGTTTAAGCCCTGCATTAAAAAGTGATTGGGCATATTTCTCTAATAGGACGCCGTTGGTTGTCAAAGAAACCTCGTCAGCATATTCAGCAATTTCTGAAACAATCTCTAGAAGATCATCTCTAAGAAGAGGTTCACCGCCTGTTAACTTCACCTTCTTCATGCCAAGTTCACAAGCGATCTTTGCAATCTTTACTATTTCTTCCTTAGTCATTTCGCTGTTTGAGGCAACTTCGCCTTCTCTGTGGCAATAAAAGCACTGAAGGTTGCACTTTTGGGTTACAGAAATTCTCAGGCTGTTAAGTTTTCTGCCAAACCTGTCACGCAACGGCAAAGCTTCATGTTTTCTGTTTTTGATAGTCATGCTGTTTACTCCAGTGTTATGCACAGATGTTCATATCGGTATTGCCTAATAGTTAAGCATTACGCTTCGATTAAAATTCAGTCCAACCAACCATGGACTATGGGGAAAAACGACGACCAACGGTTAATGGACAACCAATCATGGGCTTCTGAAAACGGCTAAAAAGCCGTATACCCGATTTGGCATATACCTAATGGTACAGAAGGATAGTGGATATTACTGGAATAGGAAAGGATAGGATAGTATAAGAAACGACTAGATGTAGATGTTATCGAGATTGAGTATACACTGTAATAGTGTGAGGGGTGGAATTTACTCAAAAACTTACCCCTCATTAATGAACTAAAACAAATAACACGAGGGGTAAAAAATGCGCGCGCGATATATGAACGTATGCACTGACTGCTTCCAAGCTACCTCAAAAAATAAAGGGTGATGTTTTGTACAGTGCTGTATGATCTCCGCTGGGCTACTGTATTTCAAGCCCTCATCTTATAAGGTTTAGATCGGTTGCCATTGATATTGCTCTTTCTTCTGAATGAGACGTCCCAAGCCTGGAAAAGGGAAGTGAAATGCAAGAACGAGAGCCTTCTCTTCCACCGCTCGATTGAAGAGCTTACGCCTGGTTTTCTCAACTTGTTTGGGAAAAACGTCGACGACCGCATGCCAAGATGACTGTTCCACATGGATGGGGTGGAGCACTGCATCAGCAATGCATAGCAGGCACTCGTCTCCTGAGGAAACGCTCAAGGCCATATGACCCGGTGTGTGGCCTGGAGCCGCAACGGCGAAGATCCCTGGGACGATTTCGGTCTCATGATCCACCAGACGGATCTGGTCGCGAATCGGAGGAAGGTTGTGACGAGCGACGTTACGCAGGGTTTCCTTGACATGTTCATCAACCTGCATCTCCTTCAATTCCGAGTTCCAAAAATCCCACTCGCTCTTCCACATGACGTAGCGAGCATCGGGGAACGCTAGCTTACCCTCGCGATCCACATTTCCACCAATGTGGTCTGGATGTCCATGCGTCAGGATGACTGTGTCAATATCCGTTGGAGCAATGTCTTCGGCCTGCAGGTTCGGAAGAAGGTGTCCCGTATCAGGCCCCAGATGGCCCGCTCCAGTATCCACCAGCACCTTATGTTTCCCTGTATCGATAACCACACAAATGTACGGGCTTACCCACTCCACCCACTGTTTTAGCTGAAGGCCATGCTCACGAAGCACCTGCTCAAGAAGTCCTTTCTGTGCGTTAGTGAAAAGCAACGTGGCCGGTGGTGGAAAGGTGGGTGGCGCATAGGTGAAGGTGCCATCGCTGACCGCTACACATTTGAAGCTTCCTATCTCAAAGGAAAAGCTTTCTTTACTCACGGTTATTTTTCCTCGTATAACGTTCGTTGGTGAGGTGTAATTTCACCTAACTACTCAAAGAATTTCGTTGAACCAGTTAATAAAATTATTCGTGAACGCGGGAAAATTTTCAAAAACGATTCACTGATGTTTAGACGTCCAAAAAAGTGGAGGAAGTATATGATAGTCTGGACTGTGGTAGCCCGGAGGAGATTCGAACTTGTTATTATAAGTGAAGGAAAAAGTTATATGCAATTTCAATTACTATTTAGTTGTATATCATTTATTGAAAAAATCCAATTTTAAGTTAGGTCTTCGGGAGACATCGCCAACCGTGCACCCCCATTTTTGCTGACTTGTCTATGTGTCAAACACATCTACAAAAAAAGGATTTAGGATTCAGAAGCTTTTAATCTCGTATTCACGAGTCTCTGATTTATGGAGACTTGGATAGGGAAATCAAAATGAAATCAGCTCAGTCCTTCAAGGTTTTGCTGAAGATGCACGGATATACGGAGAGAGCGATTCGGGAAATCTGGAAATGGTACGACTTCTCAGAAAGAAAAGGAGCTGCTAGTTTCTAGCATTTTTCAATAACTGGTTCTGAATCCAGTGCTATTGAGCACGCGCTAGTTAGAATTTTAAAGTGCGCTTGAGTTTTTTGTTTCCGCAATTTTTATAAGTTCTGACAAACCGATATGCACACACATGCATAAGGGTTAATGAGCTGATCAAATGAAACCAAAACTCGGAACATGGGGATCAATCATAATCATTGCTGCAATCGCATCAACAGCCTCAGTTGCAGGCACAATGTATTATCTACAAGCCTTCAGCAGACAGAAACTAGTAGTAGCAACCACCACAAGTCTCTACGACACTGGTTTACTAGACGAAATTGAAGAACATTTTGAACAAAAATACCAAATTGACCTATGTCTAATCTCTGTAGGCACAGGCATAGCCATCCAATTCACACAGCGTGGAGACGCAGACATGCTACTCGTACACTCACCATCTCAAGAAATAAAGTTTCTGCAAGACAATTACGGCGTTAACAGAAAAATCATAGCTTACAACTTCTTCCAAATCGTTGGCCCCAATAATGATCCAGCTCAAATCGAAGGCTTATCTATAACAGAGGCTTTGTCCAAAATTGTTTCCGAAGGAAGAAATACGCGCGCGATGTGGATTTCCAGAGGAGACAGTTCTGGAACGCACACCAAAGAAAAGGCGTTATGGAATGCTGCAGGTTTTGATTGTGCCTTTCTGAGAGATGAAACAAATTGGTTCAAAGAAACAGGCTCTGGAATGGGAAAAACTCTAATCGCAGCCAACGAGTTAAAAGCATACACGCTAACGGATATTGGAACTTTTCTTGCATACAGCCAAGCCACGTCAAACTTAGTGCCCAATTTGAAAGCTTTAGTTAGTCAAGAGGCTGAATTAATCAATGTCTACAGCGCAATCGCCGTAAATAAAACGACAAACCCAAATGCAAACTTTGAAGCGGCAACAACGTTCACAAAATTTTTGATATCGGAGGAAGGACAACAGATAATTGAGAATTACGGAATCTCAACATATGAACAACCCTTGTTCTATCCAGCCGTGGAGCTTTTAAAAAACAATACAGAGCCGATAGCGCAAATGATTAAAGACTACGCCTACTTTGACGCCTCGGAATGTCCGCCTCAATACAGATGTGGCCATCCAGAGCTTTACGGTTAAAAATGGTTAAAGGGAGAAAGCAGATTACATGAGGCTGAGAAAGTTCAAGCCAATTCCCCTAATAATCTCCTTTCTTGTAATTGCAGCAATCATCCTTCTCATTGTTTCAGTTGAAGAATTCTATGATGGTGTCAAAGGAGCAATTGTATTGATTGTTTCAGCGAATCCCGAAATCATGGAAATAACACTGCGGTCAATTTACATATCTGGAACGGCAGCAGCACTAGCAATCATTTGGAGCATCCCAACTGGATTGGTTATCGGTTTAGGAGATTTTGTTGGAAAAGGTTTTGTTAAAAGCATATTCAACGCGTTGCTTGGAATACCAACCGTTGCTCTAGGCTTAATACTATATCTTCTGCTATCCAGCTCTGGACCTCTTGGATTTCTAGACCTCTTCATTAATCCCTTAGGTGTCGCTCTAGGACAAGCAATTCTAATAACACCTATGATGATAAGTTTCACAACAAGCGCCGTCGAAGCTATTGAACCTGACATTAAGGACTTGGCAAAAACATTAGGTGCTTCAGAGGTTGAAGCCGCCTTTGCCGTTTTGAAGGAATCAACGCCAGGTGTTGCATTGGCTGTTATGGGAAGTTTCAACAGGGCAATTGCTGAGTTGGGAATTGCTTTTATGATTGGTCATAATATTCGTGGGAGTACCAGAGTTTTGACGACTGCAATCGCTATGGAAACTGGTCGTGGAGAAATCGCTTTGAGCATAGCACTAGCCTCAATATTATTGGTCATAGTATTATCGATAAGTCTCCTCACCAACTTATTGCAAAGGCGATTATAATGAACGTGATGATCGAGTTAGACAACGTTACGAAGATGTATGGAAAGATAACTGCTCTCGATGATATATCTTTGAGAATTCCTCGGGGAGAAATATTTACTTTAATAGGGCCAAATGGGTCGGGAAAAACTACACTGTTGAAAATTTTGGCTTGCATCGAAAAGTCTACAAAAGGAAAAGTGTACTTCGACGGCCAGTTGGTTGAAGAGAGAAATATGCCTAAGCTTAGGTTAAAAAGCACAATGGTTTTTCAAAAAACCGTACTGTTCAATGCAACAACTTACGAAAATATTGCATACGGACTAAAGCTTAGAGGTTTCTCAAAAGAGGAGATAAACGAGCGAGTTAGAAATGTTCTAAAGTTAGTAAAACTTGAAGGCTATGAAAAACGTCCTGCGAAGAAACTGTCCGGGGGAGAACAGCAAAGAGTTTCGCT
>JAOZHM010000084.1 GCA_026014845.1 Candidatus Bathyarchaeota archaeon | reverse complement strand
AGGAAAACAGACGAAGGTGTGAGGATTGAGTGAATCTGAACTAACGATTTTGAAGATAGGTGGTTCCGTAATCACGGATAAGAGCAAAGAGCTTCAGGTGCGAATGCAAGCCATAAACCGTTTGGCAGAAGAGATAAAACGGGCAAACGTTGAAAGTCTGATAATTGTGCATGGTGGAGGAAGTTTTGGGCATCCCGTTGCACAACGGTACGCCATAGTGGAAGGATTTAAAGAAGAAGCGCAGAAAATTGGTTTTTCAGAAACACATCACGTCATGACCGTGCTTAATGGACTTTTCATGGATGCACTAATATGGCGCAACATACCAGCAGTAAGCATTACTCCTTCCTCATGCATAATTACGAAAAATGGCAGAATCCAACACTTTGAAGATGCGCCTCTAAAGATGCAGTTGAAAATGGGTTTCTTACCGGTCCTCTATGGAGATGCAGTTTTGGATTCAAAATTGGGTTTTACAATATTGTCTGGTGACCAACTTGTTTCGGTGCTCGCTACGAAGCTAGATGCAGAACGTGTCATAATAGGCGTTGACGTAGATGGATTATATGATTGTGACCCGAAGGTTAAGAAATCCGCAAAAATGTTTAAGCACTTAACATTAGAGGAGTTGCAGGAACTCCAGAGCAAGCTTGACAAGTCAGCGGCGTGTGATGTTACGGGTGGCATGTTCGGAAAAATGGCTGAGCTTTCCAAAGTCGTAGAACATGGAATTCCAGTAACTGTTGTTAATGCCTCGAAGCCAAACTATGTTTACAAAGCTCTTAAAGGGGAAAATGTGAAAGGCACTCTAATAGAGAAGATATAGCGAGTTGGATAAACCGCGCGCTTAAGAGGATATTCTGCTTTTGGAGGTGTTTCTGCGAGTGCTTCTCTTTGGATTAAACAATATTTTTCCAGTTCTTTCAACCTATCTGAAAGAGGTATTGAATTTACGTCCATGAACGCGCGAGTTTTTGGCATTTTTTCCAAGCAATACGGGATACCCCCCCTATTTTTGTCAGCTCTATTTGGCTTATAATATGTCGCGCGCGCTGTTGCATCAAAGAAAGCACACGCAAAGGCATCAGTTTAATTACTTGATGATAATAGAAAGAGAGGCTATGAGTGACCATGAACTCGAGAGACTAAGAAGACGAAGACTTGCTCAATTGGGCAAACGTTTCTTGACAAAGGAGGGGGAGAAAAAAGAGGAAGGAAACAAACAAGATGTGCTCAAAAGAGTCTTTGTTGGTCGTGCTTGGGAAGTTTTCAACGCCACACAAGCCCAATATCCGGGAATTGCCGAAAAGTTGAGAAATATTATTGTCCAATTAGCTTCTTCTGGTAAAATAACACAGGTTTGTGGTCAGGAACTCTATTACCTCCTCAGAAAAATGGGCTTAAGGGTTAGACTGAAGACCACCATAAGGGTTAAAGAACATGGAAAACTAAAGTCACTCTCAGAAAAAATGAGAGAAAAACCTTAGCTCGCGCGACTAAGGGATTGGAGACGTGAACATGAAGACTGAGAGATTAACTGATCTATGTGGATGCGTTTGGGAGATGAGAAAAGGCATTTGGGTTTGTGTCAGACGATGTCCCAAGCATAGCAAACCAAAGTCAAGAAGACCTTTTAGGCCGAAGGCTGAATGTGTGAGAAGTGGTGGAAAATTTGATTAAATACGCGCGAGCGACACATCCTCCTGCAGAATGGAGCGGTATTTAAATGACAATAACCATAGATGACGCTGGTGTTGGAGACCTTCTTTCTGGCGTGGTCATAGGGGCCTTTCGCAATGAGACCCAAGAGTTTAGATACGGAATGTTGGATGTCAAGTATTTCAGAACTCAACGATTCCGAGGAAAAGAGTATCTGAAGCAAGCTTCAAGAATCGTATCCCGTCTACTAGATAAACTCAAACTCAAAGCAGAGGAACCAATCTGCATCTGCAGGGGGTATATTTTCGACCAAGCTGTTGAGGACTTGGGAAAGACATATGGCAGCGACCGAATTCGCAGAGTTAAAGTGACTGGGGAGCCACAACGCCTTACGGAGATAGCGTACCTTGACGAAATAAGAAACTTGGGCTATGAGCCGCTGAAGGAGAGAGACAAGAAGAGGGCGAAGAGCTTCTTCCACATGATGAACTGGCTGAAGAAAAACCCAGACAAACTAAAATATGCCAAATCTGGTTGGCCACGCCTGTGTAGATACCGTTTATTTAAATCATACCATCAAGCTCGATCAAGGGACGATGGAAAACAGAACGTTTGAACTCTAACGCGCGCTATACGTTTTTCGGCAGATTCCACCTGCTCTACATACAAGCTTGAAAACTTCCCCAACCATTTCACAGAGAGACTTTAGCCTCTTTGATGACTTCAACTTCGAAGCCTGCATAATCCATTTATTTAAATTCTTGGAAATGATTGATTATTTAGGCGGCTGCGATGGGAAGAGGTTCTGGTTTCGGAAAAGTCATTTTGTTTGGCGAACATTTCGTTGTTCACGGCGTGCCGGGAATTGTTTCT
>JAOZHM010000083.1 GCA_026014845.1 Candidatus Bathyarchaeota archaeon | reverse complement strand
GGTTCAGTTGTTGGTTCCACAGCCACAACAAAACTTGCATTAGGTTTGCTTAAGCCTTCTTTTTCTGCCGTGCGAAACCACACCACGCAAATTCTGGCCGCGTGGATGGCTTCAATGCTAATGTTTGTTTCATTCTCAGCCGTGTCTTTGCTCATAAATGGCATTTTTGCTTTATACACGTTCTTAGGGTTCACTTCTCTTCTCCTAACAGTAAACATAATCGCCGTTACTGCTATTGTTTTGGTGTCTTACGCTGTTTCAATTTTGACTTTTCAGAAGGGGTTAGATCCTGACAATTTCGTTATTCCTATCGAGAGCGTTCTCGCAGACAGCGTAACATCAATTGCTTTGCTTTTTGCTCTGTTTCTAATAGGCTGGATTTAGAAGGATAGAGTTAAAATATTCCTTGTGTTATACTTATCCTAGTTGGAGCGACCCTAATAATATGCCCCGCTTAGAAAAGATAGAGTACAAACCTGTATCCGTCAGAGAACTTTTTTTAGAGATTAAAAATCTCTCTGAATTGATGATTGACTTGGCCTACTCTGCTGCATTATTCAATGATAAAGAACTTGCAGAAGATGTTTTGGAACTTGAAAACCGCGTTGACACATTAACCTATCTTTTGGAAATGGAAATTATGATTGCTGCAAGAAATGCTGAAGACGCTGAGGCGCTAGCAGGGGTTTCCAAGGTTGCCTCTGCCGCAGACAAAATTTCAGATGCAGCTGCGGACATAGCAGCAATAGTTACCCAAAACATCGGCGTACATCCAATCGTAAGCGAAGTGTTTGAAAAAGTTGAAGAACGCCTAACGAGAGCCAAAGTTAACGAGAGTTCAATACTGGTCGGTAAACAAATAGGCGAACTCGATCTGGCAGCGAGAATGGGCGTTGACATAATCGCCATCTTTCGAAACAAAGACTGGATAATCGATCCTAAGGACACAGAATCCATCAAAATTCGGGACGTTCTTATCGCTCGTGGAGCCCCTTCAGGTGTTAAGGAGTTCAAAGCACTTGCGGAAGGAAAACTGCGGAAACTGGAGGATTAAAATGTCACAGAAACGGCGAAAAAAGTTTGAGGAAATTGTTGAACGTTTTGTTGAGTTGAAAGATACGTCTGAATTAATGATGGATTTGGCATACTCTTCCTTACTACTAAACAGCAAAGAATTAGCTGAAGATGTGCAAGAGCTTGAGGAGCATGTGGACAAATTACATACGGATTTTGAGTTGCTTGTATTGTCAAGCGGTTTTAAACCAGAAGAAGCCAAAGGTTTTCTTGGGCTTATAAGGCTGGGCGTGGTGACTGAAAAAATAGCGGATGCCGCTGCGGAAATAGCTGAAGTTGTCTTGAGAGGCATAAAACCACATCCAGTATTGAAACTTGCCATAGAAGAAGCTGAAGAAACCGTTACCTACGTACAAGTGACTGAAAATTCCTTGATAACGAATAAGACTTTACGGAACGCTCAAATTCCAGAAGAAACTGGCATGTGGGTTCTCGCCATAAGAAGAAGAGGTAAATACATAAGACCTAAACCCCACACAAGAATAGAGTCAGGCGATGTTTTAATAGCCTCTGGCTACGCTGAGGGCGAAGAAGACCTTAAAAAACTGGCGTCCCCGTGACCGCGCTTTGTGATTTAATTGTAGTTTGGATACTTATTTTGGTTTCATTAATACTATAAACTCGGAATCTGATATTGTCTCAGAAGAAGATTCACTAAAATGAAAACAGCTTTTCCAACGCAGTCTCTGCAATTGGAACGCGTGAACATCAACAGCACTTGCATAACCCTTTCTGTTAGAAATTTTCGTCAGTAAATGTCCAAATAACGGGGGTCTACATAAACGGCAAGGCGAATAGTTTAACAGAAAACGTCTTTGTTTCATCAAACGGTGTAGGCACGATCCACTTGCACGGCACTTACGTAGAAGGTGAAACCTATACCTTAAAAATTACTTCATCATTAGGTTCTCCACTCCTTTACGACGTAAAATATGATTGAAAATATAGGATTGCATTGAAATAAAGTTTGGAAACTAAAATTGTTATTTTTTCGTCTTCTTTTCCGGCTTTTCCTCTTCTTTAGCTTCCTCTTCTATTTCGCTTGTGATTTCTTCTATTGGTTTCGGCGGTGGTGTTGTAGCCATTGTCCAGCCTATCCACATACCTATACCCATTATGGCTATAAGTGCTATGAAAACCGGTACAGCGATGACCCAATAACGAACTGCACCAGGATCAATAGTAAACCAGCCTAGGTCTGCTATCCAGTCAGCTCCGAAAAGCAAAACAATGTAGAGGACAGCAATGACTGCGCATATTATGAATATTAATCCACCTATTCCTTGATCTTTACTTACCATTTCTGCATCACCATATGTAAACCATGTTTACTCCTTTACACCTTTTAAAGTTTACCGTAGTTTTCGACTGACGCTAGATTGTTCCCATCTGCCAAGTTGACAGATACTTCTTCTGTTCATCCGTTAATTCGTCTATTTCCATTTTCATCGCGTTGAGTTTCAGTCTTGCCACTTTTTCGTCTATTTCTTTTGGCACTGGGTAAACCTTCGGCTGCATCTTCTCAGTTTTGGCTATGTATTCTACGCTGAGGGCTTGATTTGCAAAGGACATATCCATAACCTCTGAAGGGTGGCCCTCTGCTGCTGCTAAATTTACAAGTCTACCCTCTGCCAAAATGTATATCTTTCTTCCATCTGCGAGCGTGTACTCATCCAGATTTTGTCTTATGTTTCTCTTTGAAACGGCGAGCTGTTCTAAGTCTTTTATGCCGATTTCTACGTTGAAGTGTCCGCTGTTAGCGAGTATTGCTCCGTTTTTCATTTTTTGCATGTGTTCTTTTCTGATGACGTTTATGTCGCCCGTTGTTGTTACGAAGATGTCGCCTGTTGTTGATGCTTCGGCTATTGGCATCACTCGGAACCCGTTCATCGCTGCTTCAAGCGCCCTGAGCGGGTTTACCTCTGTAACTATAACGTTAGCTCCCATGCCTTTTGCCCTCATTGCCAGGCCTCTTCCACACCATCCGTAACCGCAGATCACGAAATTTTTGCCTGCTAAAAGTATGTTTGTGGCTCTTAGGATTCCATCTATTGTGCTTTGTCCTGTTCCGTAGCGGTTGTCAAACAAGTGTTTTGTGTAAGCGTCGTTTACGGCTATCATTGGGTATTTGAGTGTTCCAGTTTTTTCCATGGCTCGTAAGCGCAAGACACCGGTTGTTGTTTCTTCTGTTCCACCTTTAACGTCTG
>JAOZHM010000082.1 GCA_026014845.1 Candidatus Bathyarchaeota archaeon | reverse complement strand
ACATTGGTGCAAGTTTTTTCCCTGTTGACACACTTAAGCAACTAGTTGGTCCGCTGCTTTCAATGGTTAAGGGTGAAGTTGAAATTCCAGGATTGCTTGTTGTTGACACGCCGGGACACGAGGCTTTCACAAATTTACGTAAGAGAGGCGGTAGCGTAGCAGACATAGCAATACTGGTTATTGATGTTTTGCGAGGTTTTGAAGCTCAAACTAACGAAAGTATAGAGATTTTGAAAACCCGCAAAACGCCTTTTTTGGTAGCTGCCAACAAGATAGACCGAATACCAGGATGGAATTCTTATCCTGATACACCATTTTTGAAGACTTACAAGATGCAAGGTCGCTACGTTAAGGAAGATTTGGACAATAGGATCTACGATATTATCGGCACTTTTTCCCGTTTAGGGTTTAGGGCCGACCGTTTCGATCAAATGAAGGATTTCACAAAGACTGTGGCGATTGTGCCTACGAGTGCGAAAACTGGTGAGGGCATAACTGAGCTTCTCATGGTTCTTGTGGGTTTGACGCAGCAGTATTTGAAGAAGCGTTTACAGACTACAGAAGGACCAGCCAAAGGCACGGTTCTAGAGGTTAAAGAAGAGCCTGGCTTGGGTTTAACGATTAACACCATCATTTACGATGGAGTTTTGCAGAAAGAAGACTTGATTGTTGTTGGTGGGAAGGAAAAGCCTATTGTTACGCGGATACGGGCGATTTTGGTTCCCAAGGCTTTGGATGAGATAAGGGACCCCAGGGACAGGTTTTCTTCTGTTGATTCTGTTTCTGCTGCGGCTGGAATCAAGATTGCGGCTCCTGATTTGGAAGGAGCCTTGGCTGGAGCACCATTGTATTCTGTGCCGCGTGGTGAAGATCCGCAGAAATATGCTAGGCTTGTTTCTGAGGAGATTGAGAGAATTAGGATTACGACGGATGTTGACGGAGTTGTTTTGAAGGCTGATACTTTAGGCTCATTAGAGGCTATTGCTGAAAGCCTAAAACGAAACGATGTGCCGATTAGATTGGCGGATGTTGGTGACGTTTCAAAAAGGGATGTTGTTGAAGCGGGTGTTGTCAAGGAACACGAGCCTTTTTATGGTGTGATTTTAGCCTTTAACATTAAGGTTTTGCCAGATGCTGAGGAAGAAGCAGAAATTAAGAGCGTTCAGATTTTCCGTGAAAACATAATCTACCGCCTGATGGATGATTATCTGTTGTGGCTTAGGACTCAGCGGGAGGCAGAGTTTGAGCAGGTGTTTGAAAAGCTTGTTATGCCCGGGAAAATCCGAATTTTGGAAGGTTATGTTTTTCGAAGGGCGAAACCAGCAATAGTTGGCGTAGAAATCCTAGCTGGGAGGATAAAGCCGAAATACACGCTTGTGAGGGCTGAAAATGGTGAGGAAATAGGTGGAATACAGCAGATTCAAGAGAAGGGAAAAGCCCTGTCAGAAGCTGGGCAAGGGATGCAGGTGGCTGTATCAATAGACAAGCCGATGGTTGGGAGACACATATTCGAAAAAGATGTGTTGTATGTTAGGGTACCGGAACGGCATGCAAAGGTGTTGCTTACAACGTTTATGGATAGGTTGACAATGGAACAGCAAGAAGCATTGAACGAATACGTGAACTTGATGAGAAAGAAAATACCGTTCTGGGCAGCATAATGCGTTACTGCTGACACGTAGCACTACCGCATATTGGAGAATAACAGGTGTGCAGCTTTAAGGCACATGCGTACATGTATTACAAGGGAAGCTTTGTTCCAGCTGCTTTTTTCTTTGCTTTTTTGTAGATGAGGATGGCGGTTGCCATGTCTTCTATTGCTAAGCCTAGGTGCATAGACATGATGCGTTCTTTAGGGTTCTCACGGCCGGGTTTTTTGGCATTCACAATTTCGCCTAGATCTGCGTACACTTGTGGTATGTTGGAGAAGTATCCTACTTTTTTGTAGTAGGCTAGTTGGTTTTGGTCGTCGGTGCAAAACTTGTTCATTGAGTGCATGGCTTCTGGTTTCCAGTATGAGTCAAAGTCTAGGGCGCAGGCGAAGCCTCCGTCTTTGAACCATGATGCCTCAATTATGGGGTGTGGATGTTTCAGTATTGGGCCAGCGGTTACGATTATGTCGCAGTTTTCAACAACCTTTCTGGGTGAGGCAACGGGGACAACTTTCAGTTCATGCTTAGCTGTCATCTCTTTCACGTAACGTTCAAGGTTTCTTTCGTTGATGTCGTAGGCTTTCACTTCTTCCAAGTTT